>CBHEUU010000014.1:0-18792 GCA_965990355.1 uncultured Chitinophagaceae bacterium | reverse complement strand
CTTCATCATACTCTTTCCCTCCCAAATTCATCATGATGCCGATAAGGTCTTTGAATACGATCTTGCTTTCAAAAACTTTCTTGCTGATAAGCGAGTAGGAAGCGAGGCCATGCAATACAAATTCCATTAAGAGCGCTGCCTGTGCTTCATTTGCCTGCGCAAAATATTTTTTCACCAGTGCATGCAGTCCGTCCACTTTATATAAAGCCAGCATTTTGTCTTTATCGCTGGTATTGAAAGAAAGGTTCAGGTGATTGCCTTTGTCGAACCAGCCGGTAATGGAGCGATAGGGATTCTCGTCTTCTTTTTCCTGTTGCGATGGTTTGCCGGTTGATCTTCTTTTCTTGAGCGAATCAGGATTGGGAAAATACTGCGTGAATTGCGTGCGGATGGCTTTATCCACCAGGTTAGTGGCAACCTGGTAAGGGCCTTCCTGCTCACCTTCATACACCAGTTCCACTTTACCAGTGATTGACGGTATAATTCCTGCCAGGTCGGCGATCCATACCTGTGTTTGTTTTTCCTGGTTGATCAGGGCTCTTCTTTCTGCTGAACTGATCGCATTTTCAAATGCAGAGATAGTGAGGCGTGCGCTTACACCACTTTTCTTGTCAACAAACTCACTTGCCCTTGCTTCAAAAGCGATCTGTTCGATCAGCCGTTTGATCAGGTCACTTACTCTTACACGTCCTTTTTGTTCTTCAGCAATATCTGCTTCCTGCTCAGTGATCTCCAATGCATTTTCCAGCGATTTCGGGTAATGCGTCAGTATCTGGCTTTGGATCCTGTCTTTTAACGGAGTAACGATTGATCCACGGTTGGTATAATCTTCGGGGTTGGCGGTAAACACAAACAGTATGTCGAGCGGCAACCGGAGTTTGAAACCACGGATCTGCACATCGCCTTCTTCCAGGATATTGAACAAAGCCACCTGTATCCTTGCCTGAAGGTCAGGCAATTCATTGATGACAAAAATGCCGCGGTTGCTTCTTGGAATAATGCCATAGTGTATCACACGGTCATCTGCAAAACTCAGTTTGAGATTGGCAGCTTTGATGGGATCCACATCGCCGATCAGGTCGGCTACGCTTACATCGGGCGTAGCCAATTTTTCACCGTAGCGCTGGGTTTTGTGCACCCATTCAATAGGAGTGGCATCGCCTTTTTCGGCAATCAGATCGCGCGCATATTGGGAAATAGGAAGAAGCGGATCATCATTGATATCGCTGCCGGGGATCACAGGAATGTATTCATCCAGCAGGTTGATCATCTGCCTGGCCATTCTTGTTTTAGCCTGTCCACGCAAACCTAAAAAGAGAATATTGTGTTTGCTTAGTAAAGCCCTTTCCACATCCGGGATCACCGTGTCTTCATAACCTACAATGCCCGGAAAAGAGTTTTCATTCTTTTGCAGTTTGGCAATGAGGTTTTGACGGATCTCCTCTTTGATGGATTTGGGTTGGTAGCCACTTTTCTTTAATTCACCCAGCGTTTTAATTGTAGTCATGATTGTATGAAGAAGATTTTTATAGATGTTCAGTATCGTGATATAAATCGCGATACACTATTGTTGAAAAAGTCAGGTGTAATCAATATACTGTCTTCCGTTTCCCGTTCTCAAAATCCCTGAATATAAACGCCCCCAATTTATCAAGCGAAGCAAAAAACGCCTTTCCGTTATTTGTTTCTGTAAACTCCTGTACAAACCGTTGCAGATAAGGATCTGTTGCGATCATGAATGTGGTGATCGGGATTTTCAGTTTTTTGCATTGGGCAGCCAGGTTCATACAGCGGTTGACCACTTTCCGGTCAAGCCCGAAACTGTTTTTATAGTAACGCTTGCCGATCTTCAGGCAGGTGGGCTTACCATCTGTGATCATGAAGATCTGTTTATTGGGATTCTTTCTCCGGCGTAAGATGTCCATGGCCAGTTCAAGACCGGCAACGGTGTTGGTGTGATAAGGGCCTACCTGCAAGTAGGGAAGGTCTTTCACTTCAATGGGCCAGGCATCATTGCCAAATACCACAATATCCAATGTGTCTTTGGGGTATTTGGTTTGGATCAGTTCACTCAACGCCATTGCCACTTTTTTGGCCGGCGTGATCCTGTCTTCTCCATATAAGATCATGGAGTGTGAAATATCGATCATCAGTACAGTGGAAGTCTGCGCCTTGAAATCCGTTTCACGGATGGAGAGGTCATCTTCCTGCATACTGAAACTTTCAATGCCATGATTGATCTGTGCATTGCGGATGGATTCGGTGAAATCGATCTGCTCCAGCATATCACCAAAACGGAACTGGCGCGTTTCTGGATTCAGTTCATCTCCCTGTCCGGGTTTAAAACTATGATGATCGCCTTTTTTTGTTTTCTTGAGTTTGCCGAATATTTCTTCGAGGCTTCTTTTGCGGATGCCCTGTTCTGTTTTTGGAGTGATCTTTATTTCGCCGGGCTGATTATCATCCGTGATATATCCCTTTTCTTTCAGTTCATCTATAAAATCACCCATGCCATATTCGTTGTTGGTGAGCTCATACTGGTTATTCAGTTCATTAAGCCACTGCAGGGCTTCGCCAACATCTCCACTGGTGTAAGTAAGCAGTTGCATGAAAAGATCCAGCAACTGGTCAAAACGGCTTTTGCCATTTTCATTGGGGTCAAAGCGGGTAAAATGGAATCCTCTCACAAAATCGGGTTTAGAGCAATTTACGGAAAAACAAATGCAAAATTCAAGAATAAAATGCAACACGCCTGCGATCCCGTGTTATTGAGACGTTAAGCGTAGAAGCACAGTTAAAAACAAACCTGAAAGGAATTGGTTCAAATAAAAAACCCCTGCCTTGAGCAGGGGTTTCATTATTATCAAAAGATATTATTTCTTCAGCGTATCCTTTGGCGGCGTACTGATCACCTGGCCACCACCTTCTGCAGGTGTATTGGTAGCCGGTTTGGTGTTGGCATAACGTTGTTCTATTACATCCAGCACTTTCAATAAGGCATCATTGATCGGCATTTCAGTCCCTGCCAGGTCAGCTCCATACAGCTCAGGACGTGTATCGCGCAGGTTTTCATAATAGCGTTTCTGCTGCTCCATATCTTTCCGCAGGTCTTTTCTTATTTTCTCCGCCAGGTCAGTTTTACCTGCTTTATAGGCAGCTTCAAGATAAAGAAGTCCTGTTTGGTTATGGCTGTTGAAACGGCCTGTCATTGCATAAGGCAGGTTATCGGGCAGAATACCTGCTTCTACTTTGTCGAGCAGTTTCTGTGCATCTTCTTTTCTTCCAAGATCAGCCATATTGCCTGCTGCTTCTGCATACACGGAACGGATATTTAATAAGTGGCGGCGGTTCTCTTCATCATAATAAACACCTTTTTTACCGGCACCACCGAATTCAAATTTGGTCATCAGGTTCTGGAACATGAAATCGGTATTGTTGTCGCGAACAGGTGTGCCGCCTATACCAATTCTCCGCATAGTGGAATCGGTTACCCAATTTGCTTGCGGATATTTATTCACGATCGGCACAAGGCGGTAAGCCATACCATCTTTACGCAGGTAGGGGTAGAAGCCGAGCTCGCCATATGGTGAAGTGAAATAGATCGGTCTTTTCCAGTTATTCGCTGCAATGATGTTGAGGATCATCAGATCGCTCCGCAGGAAGGCTTCATTCTGTTTGGCTTCAGGAATTTCAAACAGCATGGGTGAAACGACGCTGTCATTGGGATTCACTGTTCCATTCGCTCTTACCAGTGCTTCATCCACCGGCACGCTCAGGCGGGCAACAGGGAAAACATTGCTGCCAACATCCCTTCCTGTTTCAGGATCGATCATTGGCTTGCCCAATACATTTTTCATTACATCATACAACGGATAGAAAGCGTTTTTATCTGCCCTTGGATCGAGACGGAAACGCATGTATTCGCGGTTATGTCCTTCTATTTGTTCAGGTGTCCAGATCACGTCCACTGCATCAGCCCCGTTCACTTTTGTACGCAACTGGTTAATGTACCAGTCAATACCAAGCAAGCTATTATTGATGATGCGTATATCAGGACGAACACCTTCCACCTCCTGTGCATACCAGAGCGGATAAGTATCATTGTCACCAAAAGTGAAAATGATGGCATTGGGGGCACAGCTTTCCAGGTAGTCTTTGGCAAGATCAGGAGCTGTGGTCTTACTGCTACGGTCATGGTCATCCCATTCCTGTTGCGCCATTAATACAGGCACAGCCAGGCAGATGATCGCTGTGGCGATATTCAATGCTTTCCAGTTTTGACCTGCCGAAGAGAGCGCGCGGACCAGGAAAGTGATAATCGCCGTTACAATGGCATACAATGCGGTCACAAAAAGTGCTGTAGTGAAAGCAGAAGTGACTGATCCACGCAATGAACTCATGATAGCGATCAGGAAGGTGAGCGTTGCTCCATACACCAGTACATTTTTAAAGGTAAGCTGGTCTGCTTTTTCGCGGGCCAGTCTTACAAAACCAACAACAGCCAATCCGATCCAGATCGCAAAGGCATAGAATGATCCCACATATGCGTAATCACGTTCCCTGGGCTGGTTACCTGGCTGATTCAGGTAGAGTACTACTGCGATGCCGGTAAAGAAAAACAGCAGGAAGCTGACGATCCAGTCCTTACGGTTTTTCAGGAATTGATATATACAACCCACGATGCCCAGGATAAAGGGCAGCATGTATAGTTTGTTGTGTGCTTTATTCGTTTTAAGGCTGTCGGGCATTTTGCTTTGATCGCCCAGCCTGTTATTATCTATAAATGAAATACCGGTGATCCAGTTGCCGTCACGTACGGCACCCATTCCCTGCACATCATTTTGCTTGCCGGAAAAATTCCACATGAAATAGCGCCAGTACATCAGGCTCATCTGGTAGGTGAAGAACCATTCCATATTATCCCGGTAAGTTGGGGCTTCATACTTCCCTGTTTGCTGATCGCGCGCCAATCCCAGCCATTGCGCATAGAATTGTGCGTGGTATTGATCATCACTGGGGTCCCATACGCGGGGGAACAACTGCATATCGCTGCTTTCATAGCGGTATTCCCTGGAAACGCCAACAGGAATGTATTGATCCTTTCCTTTTACATATTTCATTTCACCGTCAATAAAAGGATTCTCGCGGTTTATCTCGGCGGAAAAATGCGGACCATATAATAATGGTGCGCTGCCATATTGCTCGCGGCTTAAATAATAAACAAGGTTGATAGGATTATCCACGTTGTTCATATCAATAGCCGGGTTGGCATTGGAACGGATCAAGGCTGTGAAATAAACGAAATATCCCAGCAGCATAAAAGCATAACACCATAAACTTAATTTGAGAACTTTCAGTCCTGTAGGTTTCAGGAAATAACCTGCCAGAACAGCCACACCGGCAGTAAGCAGGAATTTCAGGAATTTTTCACCTCCCGAACCAGTGCTCACAACAAATGGAAGTGCGGAGACGAACAGGAATAGTGCGAACCAGATAATAAGTTTGGTTTTATTAATACTCTTTTCCTTAAAGCGGAGCGCCCATGCAATCAATGCGGCCAGGGCCAGGAAGTAAATAGCAAAGCCGGAGAAGAAAGGCAATTTGAATGAATTCACGAAGTATACATCAAAAATACCTGCAGCTTTCATTGAATATTGTATGATCACCACCTGCACAATGCCGGTGATAAGACAACCGACCAGGAAGGCAATAATTGCTCCCCAGGTGGTAGGCTTATAGCGGCGGTAATAATAGATCATCACAATAGCAGGAATGGTCAACAGGTTCAACAAGTGAACACCGATAGAAAGTCCCATCATGAAAAACAGGAAAATGATCCAGCGGTCTGACCGCGCCCTTGCATGCTGATCATTACCCGCATGCTCATCTGAATGTTCCCATTTCAGCATGGCCCAGAATACAAGCGCAGTAAAGAAAGAAGAAAGTGCGTATACCTCACCTTCTACAGCACTGTACCAGAAAGAATCGCTGAAGTTGTATGCCAGCGCGCCAATAACACCAGCTGTCATTATGGTAAAGATCTGCTGATTGCTCAGTTGCTCGCCTGCTGTTACAAACATTTTGCGGGCGAAGTGAGTAACACTCCAGAAAAGAAATAAGATCGTAGCGGCGCTTGCCAGTGCACTCATGAAGTTGACCGCGTTGGCGGCTGTTTGTCCATTGCTTCCAAAGAGAATGATAAAGAAACGGCCGAGCAATACAAATACAGGTGCACCGGGAGGGTGAGGAAGCTGCACTTTGTAAGCGCTGGCGACAAATTCGCCGCAATCCCACAAGCTGCCCCTGGCCTCACGGGTTAACATATAAGTAGCAAGCGAAACCAGGAATACCGCCCATCCGGTAAGATTATTGACTTTTCTGAAGTTCATACAAGGGTTTATTTTGAAAGAAAGCAAAAATAGGGTATACGGGGCTGAAAATTACAGGTTTTGCAGGAGTGAAGGGTTCTGCTTTTGTTAATCAGTGAAAAATGGCGATAGCCGATGACCGATGGCCGGTCGCCGGTGGCTAATTGTGTGATATTCAGTCGACCATCGTATTCTACTCAAAGTGTACCCTCACCGTCTGGTACGACAACTGCCCCTGCATCCGGCTGGAAGCCTGGGAGTTTTTTTCAGAGAAGCCTTTAAGGCCGAAAAGCCCGGCGGCATTCCCTTTATTAATGGCTATTTCAAGGTAACCGGCACTGTTGAAGAGAGCCAGCTTCTCACCTTCGGGAACATCGGCATACGATTCGCTGATGCGGTCGATCATTTCATCGCGCTTGAAAACGATCCGGAAACTGCGGCCCTTGCGCTGTTCTTCAAACTGCTCATGGGTGATGTTGACAATAACGTTCTCAAAATTATCAATGAAAATGATCTGCCCTTCTATAAAACTTTCATCAAGTGCGGGACGAAGGTGCCTTTTTTCCAGGTACACAGGATCAGGATGACCAATCTGGCGGATGCCTTCCCCCTGCACCAGTTGGTTCACGGCCCTGCCCATCACTTCAGTGAGGGAAATAGTATTGCGCAATTTTGTTTTTTCCAGTGGAATGCCGATCACCATTTCCGGCGTTTCTTCGAGGATCATGGTGAGCAGGCCATTGTCTGCACAAAGCAGGTATTGGTTTTGATGAAAAGCCAGCAGCAATTGCTCCGGTTTTTTTTCAAACAGGTTTACCAGTATCAGGTGATAGGTAAAATCGGGGAAGTTTTTGATAGCGCTGCGGCATACATAAGCTGCCTGCGGGTAGTTGAACGGGGGGATATTATGGGAAATATCCACGATCTGGAACTCGGGATTGATCTGTAATAATTGTGCTTTTACCACCCCTACCAGGTAATCAGGACTGCCAATATCAGATGTAAGGGTAATAAGGGGCATGGATGGGAAATACTATTTGATCAATTCTCCGTTTTTAAAGAAAAATCTGTATGTCAGTTTATCTGCGAGTTTCGGGAAAAATTTATTTAAAAAGATAGTTTGTTTGCCGGTAAAAGTCAGCACAAGCGTTCTTTTCTTTTTCTGGATGGCGCGAAGGATATGGTTGGCACATTCTTCAGCGGTCATCATTTTAGATTCATCCATAGAAGTTTCGCCGTGCGATTGCCCGTCTTTATTCAGGGCAGCATGGCGGATATTGGAAGCTGTAAACCCCGGGCAAACCCACATTACATGAACGCCATCGTGCAGCAGTTCGGTCTTGATCGCTTCCAGCCAGCCCTGCAAAGCAAATTTGCTGGCAGAATAAGCATTCCTGCCGGGCAAACCACGATATCCTGCAATGGAAGAAACGCCTACAATAGTTCCTTTTCTTTCAAGAATAGAATTCAGTGCGTATTTGGTGCAGTAAACGGCTCCAAAAAAATTAATCTCCATCACTTTCCTGGTCACTTCCGTAGTGGAATCTTTCAGTAGCGCCCGCATTGATACGCCGGCATTATTGATCAGTATATCGATACCGCCAAAAACTTTGATCGTGGTTTCCATAAAACGCCTGCAATCATTTTCACTGCTTACGTCGGCTACCATAGTGTGTAAAGGAGAAGAAGGGTAGGATGATTGAAGCCTGTATAGTTTATCGTGATCGCGGCCGCAGGTGGCCACTTTGGCACCAGATATCAGCAATTCGTCCACCAGCGCTTTTCCAATGCCATCGGTGCCCCCTGTTACTACCACCACTTTATCTTTGAAATGAGAATTCATGTGAGTGTTTTTCTTGCGCAAACCTACTTTAAAATTAACAATTGATCTCCCACTAAGCCCACAAAGATCCACAAAGATTTTTACAGAATGACTTTAAGTATTTGCTGATACCTCCTCTTTTATTCTTTATATACCTTTGCGGGCAAAACTTTCTTAATTTTCCCGCTTATGAATCTACCGGAAATAAGAACGGTCAATGTCACCCGATATGTGACACCATTGCGTGAGGGTGGTTCATTGCCGGCGATAGCTGAAGCGGATGATGGATTTTTATACGTATTGAAATTCCGCGGAGCGGGACAGGGGGTGAAAGCATTGATCGCCGATCTTATCGGAGGAGAAGTGATGCGTGCAGCAGGATTGAAAGTCCCTGAGATCGTTTTTGCCAATTTGGATGAAGCATTCGGCCGCACAGAAGCTGATGAAGAGATACAGGAACTGCTGCGCAAAAGCGAGGGCCTCAACCTGGGACTGCATTACCTGTCAGGCGCTATCACTTTTGATCCGGCAGTGAATGCCCCTGATGCTTTGCTGGCATCAAAGATACTGTGGCTCGATTGCCTGCTGACGAATGTGGACCGGACAGCACGCAATACCAATATGCTGATCTGGAAAAAAGAACTCTGGCTGATTGATCATGGTGCTGCTTTATATTTTCATCATTCCTGGCAGAACTGGAAGGAGCACGCAGTGCGGCCGTTTGCACAGGTAAAAGATCATGTGCTGTTGCCCCTGGCCACTGAATTGGACAAAGCAGGAGAGGAGCTTCGTGCTGTGCTGACACCGGAGCGGATTGCATCCATTGTGGCAATAGTTCCCGATGAATGGCTGGTGGCGGAGCATCCCGGTGTGTCGGCTATAGAGATCCGTAAAGTGTATGAACAATTTTTAATAACCCGAATCGCATCATCCGAAATTTTTGTAAAAGAAGCCCAGTATGCAAGAGAAGCACTTGTTTGAGTACGCTGTTGTCCGCGTTGTGCCCAGGGTGGAGCGGGAAGAATTTATCAATGCAGGTATTATCCTGTATTGCCGGGACCAGCGTTTCCTGGGTGTACTATTCTCCGTGGATGAAGAACGGTTGAACGCACTTTGCCCTTTGCTCGATATAGAAGAACTGAGAGAACACCTGAAAGCCTTTGAACAGATAGCCCTCGGTAATAAAAATGCCGGTCCTATCGCAAAGTTGGACCTGGCAGGACGTTTCCGCTGGCTGACGGCAACAAGAAGCACGGTGGTGCAGGCATCTAAAGTGCATCCTGGGTTGTGTGATGATGCAGGGGAGATGCTGGTGCGGTTGTATAATCAGTTGGTTTTATAAAACAGTTCAAATCGAGTCATGAAAATAAATCTTCGCGTCCTTTTCACGCTGACGGCCTTTGTTTCAATAAATACAGCTCATGCCCAGCAAAAGAAAGCTCAAATAGATTCCCTTCTTCAAAAAGCCTGGAGCATTGGAATTTTTAATGGGAATATCCTGGTAGCCGATCAGGGAAAGATCATTTATCAATCTTCTTTTGGCTTTGCTGATGCGGCTAAGCAAACAAAACTTACTGCGCAATACCGTTTTCATATCGGATCCATTGCTAAAGAGTTTAATGCAGTGGCCATTATGATGCTGCAGGAACGCGGTAAACTAAGTCTCGATGATAAGTTGTCGAAATTCGTGAATGGCCTTCCCCAATGGGCAGATAGCATTTCTGTAAAGAACCTCTTGCAATATGCGAGTGGCTTGCCAGATTTGAAATGGAATACTATTAAAGGAGATGCGGATGCCCTTGCAGCCCTGAAGCAGGTAAGGAAACTGGATTTTAAACCTGGTACCCGCTATGCGTATAACAACAGCAATACTTTTTTTCAGCGGCAGATCATTGAGCAGATCACCCGTATGCCTTTCACCCGTTTTGTGCAGGATTCAATGCTGAAACGCCTTAATATGAATTCTTCATTGGTTGATCCAACAGAAAAAGATCCACTGGTGGCAAAATCATTTAATAAAGAAGGCGTGCAGGACCCGATGGACTATCCTATTTCAGGTTGGACTGCTGTGACTGTTGATGATTTTTATAAATGGAGCCAGGCTCTCAATTCATTCAAATTGATAAAACCTGCATCCACTTATGCTATTATCACACCGTTTGTACGTGACAGGCAGGCAGGGCTGGGTAAAGGAGCAATGAGATCGAATCAGATTGAAACGCATGTGCATGATGGGTCTGCACGAAATTACCAGGCCTTGCTGGATGTAGACAACCGCAAAGGCCGCACAATTATCTGGATGAGCAATAGTAAGAATCAGCAGATGTTTGGAATAAGCGAAGCCATTCAACATATCCTCGATGGCGAACCTTATGTAATGCCCAAACGATCCGTTTTTGAACTATTACAGAAAAAGGCTGATTCACTAGATGGAGCCGGCATTATCCGTTATTATGAAGAATTAAAACCCAAACTGGAGGCCGAGTATGCATTTGATAACGAATCGGAGCTGAATAATCTCGGTTATTATCTTATGAATAAAAAGCGACTTGACGATGCGATCGTTGTTTTTGAATACAATACCAAACTGTTTCCTCAATCCGGAAATGTATTTGACAGCCTGGGTGAAGCTTATTATAATAAAGGGGATTGGAAGAATTCATTGCTGAATTATAATACAGCAGTACGCCTCGATCCATCTAATAAAGGAGCGCGCGAAAAAATAATTGAATTAAGAAGTAAATAAATTCCCCGGCTGTACTAAATTGGCTTAATGAAAAATGTGCAGGCGAGGCCGGTTTTCAATTCACTCAAAGAACAGCATGTCGCTTTTGGACTGCCGGTTGACATCATTGATGCCAAAACAGAATTTACCATTCATAACCTGACTGATATTCACGACGGCGGGGCCTACAAATCCATTGTATTCCGCGCCAATTTTTTCTCTTTTGTTTTTGTAAAAGATGCCAATGGCAAATACACCACCGACGACCTGGAATATGAAACCGTTCCCGGCACTATTTATTTTACCAACCCGGGGCATTACAAATCCTATCACTGGAAAAGAATAAAAGAGGTCTGGCTGGTTACTCTCAGTGAGTCATTTCTTAAGCAGAATGTGCATGCAGGTGTATTTGAAGAATTCCCTTTCCTGCTGGCAGAAACAGTTCCGCCGAGAGTGTTGGAGCCTGAAGAGTTTGCTGAGTTTGAAAAATTGTATCAGCTGATCGCAAAGGAATACAATTCGGATTTTCCTTACCGGAGCAAGATCATCGGGAATCTTTTTGTGGTGTTGTTATTAAAGATCAAAGGATATTTCTGGAAAGATTATAACCCTATTTATGAAGGCAACCGTAGTTCCCAGATCGTTAAGAGCTTTAAGAAAATGCTTGAAAAGCATTACAGGGATATCAGCAAGGGGTTAGTGGAAAAACCATTCCGTGTGCAGGATTATGCTGCTGCGCAAAACCTGCATCCTAATTATCTCAGCAATGTGATCAAAACAAAAACAGGTAAAACGATCAGCACCTGGATGGCGGAAAAAGCCATTACAGAAGCCAAGTCCCTGTTGCAGAATTCGTCCATATCCATTAAGGAAATTGCCTACCTGCTTGGCTTTGCCGAAGCCACCCATTTCAGCAACTACTTTAAAAAGCACACAAAAATTTCCCCTGTCGTTTACCGGAAACAGCACGGACAACCTCAATCTTAGATTTTTGTAAGTTATCCTATAAACTGCGTACGTTTTCACCCTCTTTTACGCGCCATCTTTGTTCTGTCAAATCAAAACAAAGAAATATGAACACGCTCAATCAAAAAGTAATCCTGGTCACTGGTGCTTCAAGAGGTATCGGTGCCACCATCGCCCAGCAACTTGCAGTTGCCGGAGCTAAAGTAATCGTTAACTATGCAGGCAATAAAGAAGCGGCAGAAGACGTAGTGTCAACCATCGAAGAGCAGGGAGGTGAAGCCATCGCCCTCCAGGCCGACGTAAGTAAAGCAGCAGATGTAAAAAAACTGTTTGATGAAGCTATCGCTCATTATGGCAGGATAGATGTGCTGATAAATAATGCAGGTGTTATGATCACCAAACAGATCAAAGACACTACTGATGAAGAATATAACCGCCAGTTTGATATTAATGTAAAAGGCACTTTCAACACACTGCGCGAAGCTGCTACAAGACTGGCTGATAACGGAACCATCATTAATTTCTCCACTTCGGTGAATCGTCTTATGCTGCCAGGTTACGGCACTTATGTAGCTACCAAAGCAGCAGTGGAACAACTTACCCGTGTATTTGCAAAAGAAATGGGCAGCCGCAATATCAATGTAAACTCAGTTTCACCCGGCCCCACCAATACTGAATTATTCACCACTGGTAAATCAAAAGAACTGATTGACCGTCTTGCATCACTTTCTGCATTCAACCGCATTGGTGAACCGGAGGATATTGCTAAAGTGGTAGTGTTCCTGGTAAGTGATGACGCCAAATGGATATCAGCACAAAACCTGGGTATTAATGGAGGTATGGCATAAATCAATCAACAGTTATTAAAGATCTTAAAACATATTATCATGAATAACTTAAAAAATAAAGTAGCCCTGATCACAGGATCTGCCCGGGGCCTTGGAAAAGCAATCGCTGAAAGATATGCCGCATTAGGCGCCGATATCGTGATCAACTATTCAAAAGATAAAGCCAGCGCAGATGAAGTGCTGAGTAATATCAAAGCAATGGGAGTGAAAGTTATTGCTGTGCAGGCAGATGTAAGCAAAGTGGCCGATATTCAAAAGCTCTTTGCAGAAGCCATCAAAGTATTTGGAAAGATTGATATTGTAGTGGCGAATGCAGGTATTGAAATGGTGGAAACCCCGGTGGTAGATTTCACTGAAGAACAATTTGACCGGCTGTTTTCCATCAACACAAAAGGAGCTTATTTCACTATGCAACAGGCGGCCAAACATGTTACCGATAATGGACGGATCGTTTACATTGCTTCCAGTACTACGTCCTTTCCTGTACCTGGTATGGCAGTGTATGGCGGCAGCAAAACTACTCCCCGCTACCTGGTTGACATTCTTTCCAAAGAAATTGGCCATCGTGGTGTAACCGTTAATTCCATCATTCCTTTCGCAGTTGACCACTCAGGCATTTTTGCCGAAGCAGAGAGCTACCCTGAATTAAGAAAGCAATTGTTGGACAGCTGTCCGATGGGCAGGCTGGCAGAGGTGGAAGATGTGGCCAATATTGCAGAGTTTTTTGCCAGTGATCTTTCTTCCTTTGTATCAGGCCAGCACCTGCTGGTGAATGGCGGGGCAACCAATTAAGGTTCTTGTTTTGTACTTTTACATTTATGAACCCGCTTACTTCTCCTGTTGAAACGCCTTTCCAGATACAACTAAGCTTTTATCCGATTATTGAGAATCTGGAAAAAACTGCTGCTGATCCTTCCAACGAAGGAGCAGACCATGCACGAGCCCTGCTTTGGGAGTTAGAGCCTTTTCCTGAATTCAGGAACGGAATTACAGATATATCACAGGTTGAGCAAAATGAAGAGCTGATCAGTAGATTATTGACTGATTATTTTTCACCGGTACTTACGCTGAATGAGATCAAGGCGGTAAACCTACCTTATAGCAACATAATCTTCAATCACAGTCAACGCTTCAAGAATATTCTGAAAGCTGCAGGCCCTGATTTCGATATAACGATCCGTGATTTTGACGAGCACCAGTTTTATGTTTTAAGCTGTTGTATCATCCTGAATGAATATTATGGCACACGCCTGGATTTTGCCAAGCCCCTGTTTTATGATATACCCGGTGCTGACGGCATTATCCGGCATTACCGTATCCTGTATAATGCAGATAACCTGGATATTTTGCCGACAGAAAGAACGGTACCCCTTACGCAGGAGGATATTGACCACCTGATGAACAACTACGATAACCTGGCTTTATGGAAAGAAAAATTTCCTCCTGAAAGCTGGTTGCTCCGTGGTTTTGCTATCATGACGCTGTTTGATGCAACGGTGGAAAATGCAGTGTCTTTGTTCAAGGAAAAATTACTGGGATTGAACTCGGCAGGTTTCCAGGAAAGCATCAGTTCTATTTTCCGCTCCATCTTCCGGATACCGGATATCAAAGTTGGGTTTACGCTTTTCAATCGCGATGACGAAAAGCTTAGCATGGAAGCCTTCGGCCACCAAATGCAAAGCTTTATCCTGGAAAATGAAGAGGCGAAGAATGCAAAGGATATGCTATGCCCCGGTTGTTATAAGTCCCTGGTTAAAGACGAGCATTATTTTTCAGTGTCTGATACAGATGAATTTTTTACTGCTAATCCTCAAAGCCCATTGGCGAACCGTTTTCTGCAGCAGCATATCAAAAGTTTTATACTGGCTCCGGTTGTTAAGAACGAACTGTTGCTGGGTATACTGGAAGTGGTGTCACCAAGACCAAAAGAACTCAACAGCATCAATGCAAATAAGCTGGAGGTGGTGATGCCGTTTTTAACTAGCACCGTGGAAAGGCTGATCGCAGAATTGCAAAACCAGGTGCAGGCAGTGATACAGGAGAAGTATACTTCCATTCATGAAAGTGTGTACTGGAAATTCAGGGAAGAAGCACAAAAGCTGATAAGTAATCAGCAACAGGGTAAGGATTATGAGTTAAGTGAGATCGTGTTTTCAGGAGTGTACCCTCTCTATGGACAAATTGATATCAAAGGTTCTTCAGAAGCCCGCAACAGCAGCGTGCAGAAAGACCTGCAGCATCAGTTGGAGGCATTGGTATTGCTTTTAAAAGAAGTGAACCTGCAGGAGCCTTTTGATGAAGAGATACAGTTGCTTTCTACTCATCTTGATGATCTTTCTTTATCCATTAAGGCGGGCACAGAGCAATACATCAATAATTACCTGGAAAGCCGTGTGCATTACCGGTTAAGGAAATTGAACCACTCATCGCTTTGGCCGGTGATACAGGAGTATTTCCGGGAAACGCATAAGGAGAAAGGTGCTTTTCATATATACCGCCGTAAATATGAAAAGACCATTTCGCTCATCAATGATAAAATGGCGGGTATTCTCGACGGCCGGCAACTGATCGCACAAACATTATATCCTCACTACTACGAAAGGTTTAAGACTGATGGGGTAGAACACAATTTATACATCGGCCCTTCCATTACGCCCAATCAGCCCTTTGATATAAAACGGTTGTATGAACTGCGTTTGTGGCAGCTGCAATCTTTATGTGAAATGGAATTGGCCCATCATGTATTGAAACCCAAACTGCCTTATGCACTTGATGTTACCACGCTGATACTGGTATATCAGTCCGCCATTGCAATCCGCTTCCGGATGGATGAAAAACGGTTTGATGTGGATGGAAGTTATAATGCACGGTTTGAAATTGTAAAGAAAAGGATTGATAAAGCGCATATCCGCGACACGCATGAGCGGATCACCCAGGCGGGTAAGATCACGATCGTGTATACAGGAGAAGAAGAAGCAGTGGAATATATCGGATATGTCAGTATGCTTCAGGCGCAAGGCTTACTGGAAAGTGAAGTAGAACAATTTGAAATAGAAGACTTGCAGGGCGTTTCAGGTTTGAAGGCAATGCGGGTTGGCATTCATCATAAACGATAAAAAATGTACAGGCAATTACAGGATGATCTGAATGGGGTAGAAAGTTTATTTGAAAAGGCAAAACAGCAGGGAACAGAATTTTTAAAGCATATTAATGACCGTCCCACTACAGTAAACTATAATGCGGGTCCATTTAATAAGATCAGTGAAGAAGGCCTTGGCGCGCTGGGAGCATTGACGAGATTCAATGAACAATTTGAACAAGCTATCATTGGATCAACCGGACCGCGGTATTGGGGATTTGTTACCGGTGGTTCAACGCCTGCTTCTATTGTGGGTGATTGGCTGGCAGCTGTGTATGATCAGAACACACAAACCGTAAAAGGGCAGGGCGATATTTCTGCAGTGATCGAAAAAGATGCGATCTCTTTATTGCTGGAATTGTTTGGCTTGCCGGCAGATTTCCTCGGTGGATTTGTTACTGGAGCCACCATGTCAAACTTTACCTGCCTGGGGGTAGCGCGACAATGGCTGGGAAGAAAGTTGGGAAATGATATTGCCCGTGAAGGCGTTTCCGGTAAATTGAATGTGTTGACCACTACACCTCATTCATCTTCGCTGAAATCACTGTCGATGCTGGGAATGGGAAGCAGCAATTTTATTACAGTAAAAACGATAGAGGGCAACAGGGAAGCTATGGATATGGCTGATCTTGAAATAAAGATAAATGAGTTGAAAGGACAACCATTTATTTTAATATCCAGTGCAGCCACAGTAAATACAGCAGATTTTGATGATTTCAATGCCATTGCCGGGTTGAAAGAGAAATATGATTTCTGGTGGCATATCGATGCTGCATTCGGAGGTTTTGCCGCTCTTTCAACGGAGCATAAGCACTTGCTCGATGGCTGGTCCGGAGCCGATAGCATTACAGTGGATAGTCACAAATGGCTGAATGTTCCCTACGAAAATGCAGTGTTTTTGGTAAAAGAAAAACACAGCCATCTGCAAATGGAAACATTCCAGAATTCCAATGCACCTTACCTGGGTAATCCCCTGGAGAATTTTAATTACCTGAATTTCCTTCCTGAAAACTCCCGGCGGCTGAAAGCGCTTCCTGTGTGGTTTACATTGATGGCTTATGGACGAGAAGGGCATAAAGCAATTGTTGAGAACAGTATTGCAGTGGCCAGGCAGTTTGGAAAATACGTGGAGGACAGTGAACGGTTTGAACTTTTAGCACCGGTGAGGCTAAATACTGTTTGTTTTACATTGAAAGGAAATGAGCAGCAGGGGCGGGTCGGTCTGTTTTTAGCCAAACTCAACACTACGCAAAAAGTGTTTATGACCCCAACCATGTACAGGGGAAGAAAAGGAATAAGGGCCGCTTTTGTGAACTGGCGGACAACCCGGGAAGATATAAGGATCGCAATTGAAGAGATGGAAAAGATCAGGTGACCGTTTTAAGAGAATCTTAGGCTTTTGCTGTTCCGGGCCGTATTATCTTTCGGTATGAACCGGAAGCTGCTGCTGATATTTTTCCTGTTTGTTTCCTGCACCTCTCACTCGCAAGAAGATTTTTTTGTGTTAAAGAAAAAGCACAAGACCATCCAACGTTTTTATTCAGGCTATTCAATTGTTTTTAAAGTGCAGGATGGTGAATGGATCAGTGGCGATATTACACTGATCAGGAATGATTCTTTTTATGTACGGGAAAAAGCGCTTCGTTATTCAATGACAGGTGTTGATACAGTCCATTTCGGTATAATGAGGGTGGCTCTTCGTGATGTAACAGTGATGCCCCGCAAAACCGCAATGGTCTATTACCGCAATGACAGACCGGTGCTGATACGTGGCCACGAAAAATTTGCCTA
The DNA here is from genome assembly GCA_965990355.1 of uncultured Chitinophagaceae bacterium. GTDB lineage: Bacteria > Bacteroidota > Bacteroidia > Chitinophagales > Chitinophagaceae > Terrimonas_A. The sequence continues at coordinate 1,133 of CBHEUU010000014.1, read as the reverse complement.
TATAAAAAATGGGTTACTGTTCCAGGTAATCGGTGGAGGGTATATATTATTGAATACAGTGAACACGCTGCGGGACAAGGATCCTGTTTTTTCAAAGAAGAATACACCGAGGCTGGGAGTGGCGGCTTTGGTTTTTTTATTCGGGCAGGTGCTTCACTGGACGTACAGGCAGCATTTGCAATTGGGCAAGAAATATCACCTGGAATATATCAGGATCTCGGGTGAAGTAAAACGACCTTATTGAATTAATCTACAGGATTATTTTATACAATCTTTGTCTTTCATCACGCTCATACCTCCTGCCATATTTGCTGCATGAGTGAAACCATTTTGCGAGAGCAGGTAAGTCGCCTGCGGACTTCTATGGCTATGAGAGCAGTAAACAATAATCTCTTTTGTTTTATAAAGAGCCAGTTCTCCCAATCTCGATTCCAATTGCTGGATAGGAATATTGATCGCATTTTTCAATGAACCAAAATCAGGATTGGCTTTTCCTTCAAATTCTTCTTTTGTGCGAACATCTAAAAGAACAACACCAGGATGATCTTTAATGTACTGGCAGAGATTTTCAGGCTGAACGGTTTTAAACTTTACAGTAGCAGCTTTGACCAGCCTCATATGACAGTCCGGGCATTCGCCCGGTGCTTCAAACATGTTTTTGTCGCAATTCCTTCCACAAGGCAGGCACTGGTATTTATCCGCTTCTTTATGCTGCAGTACTGGTTCTGCATTGACTGACTTATATTGAAAGAGTATTGTTACAAAAAAGCAAAGCAGGAATAAATAGAAGAATCTGGCCATAGCAGGAGGTTAAGGCTATAAATGTAGGATTTTACCCCGATAATGGGGATAGTTTACCGGTATAAAGTGTGGCATCTTTGATGAAAAACTATATATGCAGCGTTCAAGGTCAATTATCTTTTTTCTTTTTATCGTCTCAGCCATTTATTGCTATGGCGCAGGCATGGTGGATTATTTCGGCATATATGAGCCATGGAAGTTGATCAATGAGAATGATTTTGCAGCATTCCACCAATTTCAGGGAAGCAGGATCATTGCGCTCTTTGTCATTCCCTCTGCCGTTATGACCCTGCTCAACCTGTTTGCCCTGCCCGCTCTTTACCTGCGTTACG
>CBHEUU010000013.1:0-19297 GCA_965990355.1 uncultured Chitinophagaceae bacterium | reverse complement strand
TTATGAAATTGGTTTTGGTGAGGTTGTTGGTAACGCTGTTATAAAAGATGATAAGAAGACAAATGATGACCGAACTAAAATCTTGAAAGGTAAATAAAGTTTCAAGCTTTACTTATTTCACCAATGCTGCAGGCACTACTACCCTTTCCAATCCTAATGCGGTAACGGTGGGTGGTACTTATTATATACAAGGAACAACAGCGGCTGGTTGCCGCACTCCGGTCAGAGCTGTTACCGTAGTGATCAATCCGTTGCCGGTTGCTACTATTGCGTATGCAGGCTCGCCATATTGTGCAGCACAAACAGCAGCAGCTACAGTTACGCATACCGGCCAGGGAGGTGGAACATACAGTTCAACACCTGGTTTATCCATTAACCCTTCGACCGGCGCAGTTAATATTGTAAGCAGCACACCAGGAACATACACCATTACATACAGCTTTACCAACGGTACCTGCAATAATGCAGTTACCACAACATTGACCATTGATCCTTTACCTGTACTGGTGATCACTAATCCGGCTGCAGTTTGCGCACCTGGTACTGTGGATATTACTGCTTCCACAATAACAACGGGCAGCACTCCAGGCCTTACCTATAATTATTATATAGATCCGGCAGGCCTTGTTAATTTATCCAAGCCAGAAGCAATCGGCACAAGCGGCACTTATTATATACAGGGCGTTTCCCCTTCAGGATGCGTTACCGGTATAGAAGCGGTGAATGTAGCGATCAACCTCTTGCCTACTGCTACAATAGCATATAACAGTTCACCATTCTGTGTGAATGCGGGTGGTACAGGTATTATTACACAAACCGGTCTTGGTGGCGGCACTTACACCAGCAATCCTGCAGGTTTATCCATCAATGCAACTACCGGTGCTATTGATATCAGCAGCAGCACACCAGGTGCTTATACGGTTACTTATAACTTTAATAATGGTCTTTGCAGCAATAGCACTCAAACGACAGTCAACATCCTGCCAGTTCCGGTATTGCAGGTAAATAATCCGGCACCTGCCTGTATCCCGGCTACTGTTAATATTACAGCAGCGGCTGTAACAGCAGGCAGTACAACTGGTCTGAGTTTTCAATATTATGCTGATGCAACCTGCACTACTCCATTGAGCAATGCATCTGCTATATCAGTGAGTGGAACTTATTATATCCGCGGTACCAATGCCAGCGGTTGTATTACGGAAGTAAAACCTGTTACAGTGGTCATCAATGGCCAGCCATCTATTACAGTTGCCGGCGCTGCACTGGTATGCAGGGGAGAAGCAGTAACACTTACTGCATCTTCAACAGGTAATACTATCAGTTGGCAAAATATGAGTGGTGGTAATAACGTTATTGTATATCCGCAAGCAACCACTACGTACACAGCAGTGGCAACAAATGCTGCGGGTTGTGTGGCTACAGCTTCTGTGCAGGTGCAGGTAAGGGATTTTGATGTAACACTTACAGCAAATACAAACCCGATCATGCCGGGTACTACCCTTACGCTTACATCAGGCGCCAATAATGCATATACAGTAATCGGCTGGAAACCGGAATCTGTATTCCAGGCGCAGACAGCCATTAGCCAGTCCTTTATTATTAAGGACAGCTCACAAACATTTGCCGTAATTGGCCGCTCTGCTGATGGCTGTTTGGATACAGCCAGCCTTACAGTAGTACTGGAGCCAAGTGATAAAGACTTTTATCTTCCGAATGCCTTTACACCAAACAATGATGGCAAGAACGATGTGTTCAAAGCATATGGTTCGTCCATTAAATCGGTAGAGCTGCGTGTGTTCAACCAGTGGGGTGAATTAGTGTACGAAACAAAAGACAAGGATAAAGGATGGGATGGAACATTCAAAGGAAAGCAACAGCCGGTTGGCGTCTATCCTTTCGGTGTGAAAGTTACCTTCCTTGATAATACAGTTATTACGAAGAGAGGAACGGTGAATTTGATACGATAATAAAAAACGTGAATAGAAAATTGATCCAATATAATCAGACCTATAAAAACCATTCGAATGAATAAGAATCAATTGCTGAAAACTGTTGCGGTCCTGCTGGCCGTGATCGGTTCGGGTGGGGCGATAAAAGCCCAGGTTGACCCGCATTTTTCGCAATATTTTATTCAACCGATGTTCCTGAATCCTGCGTTGACTGGCGCTATTGAAGGTGATTACAGGGTATCGGCAGTATGGAGAAGTCAATATGGCAATACATTGACCACACAGGGTATATCAGCAGAAGCCCCTACCAATAAGAACCTGAATCTCGGAATGAACATTATGCATCAATCTTCTTCAGACGGTGCATATAATTATACCAATGGTTATCTCAATTTTGCTTACACCGGCGTTAAGTTTGGCGATCACCAGGTAGTGATGGCTGTGCAGGGTGGTTTGATCAACCGCCGTTTCAACGTAAGCAAGCTCCGTTTTGGTGATCAATGGGTAGCAGGCCTTGGTTACGATCCTTCATCCATTACATCAGAAAATTTTAATAACCCTTCAGTTACTGCATTTGATGCAGGTGCAGGTATTTCTTATTACGATGGCACATCGGGTAAGAAAATAAATCTGTTTGGCGGCGTTGCGGCGTTCCATCTCACCCGCCCTACTGATCCATTTATCAGTGGCGGTGACAAACAAAGACTGCCGGTGAGATATAGTGTGCATGCCGGCGCAAGGATCTTTGTATCGGATATGTTTGACCTTGTACCAAATCTGTTGTACATGCGCCAGGGGAATGCCCAGGAAAAAATGATCGGGGCTTATGCACAATTATATGGCGGTGCCAATACCGATCTGATGTTTGGCGCCAACCTGAGGATTGATGATGCAATAGCGCCCTTTGCAGGGTTCTATCATAAAGGATTCACCTTCGGTATGAGCTATGATGTGAATGCATCATCCAAAACCGCGGGGTCAATCAGCCGAAGCAGTATTGAAGTTTCACTTTCCTATGTAGGATGGGGAGGAAACAGCGAGATCAAAACAAAACCGTTCTACTGTCCACGTTTTTAAAAGAGGAAGATATGGGTACTTATTCCAACCACCGGCCAGCCATACCAATTGCGATCCTGAAAAGGGTTGCGGGCGGTCTTATATCCTGTTTTTTGCTGGGTATAGGCACTGTACAGGCGCAAAGCAATGAACCGGCTTTGTTTGAAGAGGCGGAAAAATTATTCAGCGAGCAGAATTATTATGAAGCAGCGCAGTATTATGAAAAGTATCTCGCAGGAGAAAAAGAATCCAACAGGATCTCTTCGAGCCCTTTTGCCGTAAGGAAAAAAGGAAAACAAAATATGGAAGGTACGGTAGCCCGCCAGGGTGTGGTGTACCGTCTTGCAGAAAGCTACCGCTTACACAACGATTTTAAACAAGCAGAAAAATGGTATAAAGAAGCGTCCTCTTATTCATTAGGCTCCTACCCTGCCAGTCAGTACTGGTATGGCGTATCACTTCGTGCCAATCAGAAATATGATGAAGCAATAAAAGTAATTACTGAATTCCGCGATTCACGTTCCGTAAAAGATGAATGGACTCAGGCTGCCGATAGAGAACTGGCTAATCTCCGCTATATACGTACTCAACAGGAAACCAATAAACAACTGTTCACCGTAACCCGGAAGCCGAATGCAGCAAATACCTCTGCGTATGCATTGGCCACTTCTTCAACGCATGAAGTTTTCTTTACGGCCATGTTTACCGACAGCAGCAAAATGTATAAAGGATATCCTGCTTATTCTGCAAGACTTTTCAGTGCGGCAGATAGTGGCAATATCCGTGAAACTGCTAAACTGGTGAATATTCCTGAAGAACCAGGTTATAATAATGGCCTTCCTTCCATTACGCAGGACGGGCAGCAATTATTTTTTACCCGTTGGAAAAAAGAGAACGGCACCATCACTGCAGCTATTTACAGCGCTAAGAAAAATGCAGATGGGACCTGGGCCGCCGCGGCGAAACTGGCAGCGCCTGTGAACCTTCCAGGTTCCAACAGCACACAACCTTTTATCACTCCTGATGGAAAATATCTCTTGTTCTCATCAGACAGGGAAGGTGGTTTTGGTAAATATGATATCTGGTTTGCAAAATTGAATGCAGACCGCGAACCATCCTCTGCGCAGAACATGGGCATTTTTATCAATACTCCAAATGATGAAGTATCACCCTGGTATCACCCCAACAGCAAGAGCCTGGTATTTTCAAGCAATGGCCATGTTGGCATGGGTGGTTTTGATATTTATTCAGCCAAAGGCGATATTGAAACTGCACACTGGGAGCATCCCGCTAATCCCGGCAGCCCGGTTAACTCTACAAAAGATGACCAGTACTATGTTGGCACAGATGAAGATAACCTCTGGAATACCGGCTGGCTGAGCTCAGACAGGGAAACAGATTGCTGTCTTGATCTGTTTGCGGTAATGCTGGACAATGTGCAATATATATCCGGAAAGGCTGTGGATGAAAAAACCGGTGAGCCATTGCCTGGTGTATCATTATATGTAAAAGACCCGAAGAAAGATGGGAATATCATTCTCGTAAGGGAAACAGATAGTACAGGGGCTTACCAATTTGAACTGAGAAATACTTCCCGCTATGATATTGTAGCGCAGAAGCAAAAATACAATACGGATACCAGCAGCTATATTGTTGCAATTGTAACGGGCCGCGACAGTATCCGGAATAATGACCTAAGCCTTTCTTCCACTGAAATATTTGATCCGGACGTAGGGCAACCACCTGAGCCGCCGAAATCAGATAAGATCTTTAAACCGGATAAAGGTAAAGGTCCACCTGAGAAGCCGCCAGGCAAGCTGTTTGATCCTGATACGGGGTCGACAAACAGCCTAACGTTGATCGTAAGATTTGCATTTGACAAATCTTTTATAGAAAAGAAATATTATTCCAATTTAGATGCACTAGTCAGTATAATGGAGAAGAACCCATCAATAGTAGTAGAAGTCGATGGCCACACAGATGCCTTCGGAACCGAAGAGTACAATCTGCGCCTGGCTCAAGACCGTGTGGATGCCTGTATCACTTACCTGCGCGATAGAGGTATCAGCGCAGAGAGGCTGATCGGCAAATCTTATGGTGAGTCCTCTCCTGCTGTTCTCGAAATCGTTGATGGATTGGACAATCCGGAAGGACGTGCAATCAACCGCAGAGTTGAATTCAAGATACTACCGGCACAACCAGTTATCAATGGTACCAAAGAACAACAACCGGTTGTTGAAAAAACACCGGGGATAACAGCTTATAAATCGGGCAGGGTTGGAAGGAATAACAAACTTTCAACCGCAGCTTTCCAGCCTGTTGTACATTTTTCGTTTGACGAGTCTGTTGTTGATGATGAATATTTCAACAACTTAGACAGACTTGCCAAGCTGATGAAAGAGGATCCTTCAATGCGCGTGGAAATGAATGGATATACAGACAGTAAAGGAAGTGCCAATTACAACCTCAAATTGGCAAAAGAGCGTGTGAATGCGGTTATCAGTTACATGGAAGCACGAGGCATAAGCCGGACGCGGCTTGGCGGAAATGCTTTCGGTGAATGCTGCCCGCTGGAGGCCGAAACAATTGCTGGCCTGGACAATCCTGATGGAAGATGGATGAACCGCAGGGTGGAATTCAAATTCATTCAGCAAGATAGATCTCTTACAACCCATTAAGTTCTAACAAAGACGTCTTTAATAAAGGCCATCCATCTGCAGTGGATGGCCTTTATTTTTATTCGCGTCATTCGCGTTTATAATCCTTTTGATTGTATATAACTTACCAACGCCGCTGTATTCGGCAACCCCAGTTTTTTAAGAATATTGTACCGGTGCACTTCCACTGTTTTTAATGTTACATCTTTCAGCTCGGCTATTTCCCGGGAAGACAGACCCTGTTTAACACAGGCGATGATGTCGAGTTCTTTTTCCGTAAGGGAATAAAGTTTCATCATTTCATTATTGTCATCAAGCTGATCGTTTGCAAGTATGTCTTTGATCTCTTTGCAGATATAGATATTTCCTTCATACACTTCGAGGATGGCGGCAACCAGTTCATCCTTGGAAGAGTTTTTAGTAACATACCCCTTCCCTCCTATACGCAACATCTTTTTTGCATACAGCGGGATATTGTGCATAGACACACCGATGACACCCGATTCCGGTGATATTTCCAGTATCCTTTCTGTGAGTGCAAAGCCGTCCTGAGGCAACATATTGATATCCGTCAGTACAATATCGGGATGATGAGCTTCTGTCAATTCAATGGCCTGTGTAAAATCGGTAGCCTGCCCCACTACTTTGAATTGCTTGTTTTGCCCCAGCACAATTGCCCAGGCTTCCATCATCAATCGATGATCATCTACCAGTAATACAGTGATCCTTTTCATTCCAGTCTATATAATAATTCCGCTGATTATTTTAACAGCGCATAACAATAAGAATTTCATATTGCAAGTAAAACCGGGCACTGCAGATACATCCGTTCCCTACACCCGTAAAGTAATCGCATCCGGCATGGCGTTTTTCCTTCAGCTATCCACCGGAGGGGATAACTGAGCAGTATTCGGGTCAACGTGAATACAGATCTGGTAAATTGGAGGGGATTTAAAAAGGGCGGACCTAAGAAGGGATAAAACTAATGTATTTGCTTAAGAAATAAAGGCTTCGGAGAAAATTTAACGTTAAGCTGCAAGAAGCGCAGGCTTGCGTGAAAAATGCCGGAATGCTGGCATTTTTCCCAAACAAACCTTAAGGCAGAAGCAGTTATGTCAGGTAAAACAGGCTATCACCAACATTCATGCTTTTTGGTTTTAATGTAGCAAAATGGCTGCTCCGGCATAATCACTTTGGGGTAATGAATAGATGGTCCGGATTTCTTGACAGGGATAAGCAATTCTTTTTCCTTCTTGTATACGACAAGGTTGCGTATACCTGAATTCTTAGCGTTTTTTTGTACAGATTTCATACAGGTAAAAATTTTAAAGTTTTCAGAAAGCAGTTCTACGATGGCTGTGTGAGTGTTGGTTTCTTCCGCCTGCCTTGTTTGGTCTGGTGATTTACTTCCGCTTCATCCATGGAGTGGGATGAATACAGGTCTCTCTCTCTTTCGGCTTTATCTGAAAGTTCTATGTAGTATTTCTTTAAAATGATTAGTTCCTCTTCGGTAAGGTCTTCAATATCCACCAGCCGGTTGCTTGCTTTTTCATGACTGGCGATCAGTTCGTTTAATTTAAGGTGGATTGCGGCTGTATCTTTATTTTGCGATTGCTGTATGATAAATACCATCAGGAATGTAATGATGGTCGTGCTGGTGTTGATAACCAACTGCCAAGTGTTGGAGAACCCAAAAAGCGGACCGGTCAGCGCCCATACCAATACAAGCATGAATGCTACGATAGATACAACAGGGCTGCCTGCCTTACGGGTAACATAAGTAGATATCCTGGCAAAAAACCGGGCTGTCTTTAATTGTTTGGCTGAAATAGTTGTTTTCATAATATTGCAACAATAAAGATCATCAGCCAGCAAAGGCCTGGCTGATGATCCGGCGATCAATCATTCCCTCACTCCTCGCTCCCATTTTCCATTTCGGCCTCCCAGTTGATATCATTTTCTGCTATTGCAGTAAGCCCTTCATCTGTTTGTTTTTCTTCATCGAGGGTCTCCTGCAACACCTGGGCTATATCATCGTGGCCCATGGTAGTAGCTAACTGAACAAGGCTGCCATAAGTAGCAATTTCATAATGTTCCACTTTCTGTGCTGAAATAATAATGCCTACATCACGTGTCATACTTCCTTCCTCGGTTTCTTCTACTACAGTTTCGCCTTCTTTTAACAGTCCTTCCATTGCATCACATTTTTTTGCCTGGGCTTTTTGTCCCAACATTTCAAACACATGCTCAAGCCTTGTCACATGTCCTTCAGTTTGGGTAATATGTTCCCCAATAGCAGTTTGCAATTCTTCTGTTGTAGCAGCTTTCTGCATCTTGGGCAATGCTTTGGTAAGATGCTTTTCCGCCCAATAGATATCCTTTAATGAATCAGTAAAGAATTTTTCCAATTGAGTATTGCCTGTAGCTCTACCAGATGCAGATGACTTCTTTGCAGCTTTGCTGCTGTTTGTTTTTGTACTTGGCATAATTGTGGGTTTTAGAGATAACAAAAAAGAATACAGATAAAAATACAAATGGCATGCCACCGGATTATGCAGTGATAAATGGAATGGTCGCAGGAGAATGAATAATAATTTTTTAATCAAATGAAATGGATAAGGAACAATAGTCTCTCTTTGACCTTTATCATGTTATTCATACTGGCAATGGCCGGGCAATTCTTAACTGGTTTCAAAGTACACAATAAAGAACTCGAAGAAGAAGGACAATCCGGGATAAGTATGAACGAATACCTCCGGTCGGGTCATTTTTTGCAAGCCACCTTTGAAAACTGGGAAAGCGAATTCCTGCAAATGGCTTTGTTTGTAGTGCTCACGATCTCGCTCCGGCAAAAAGGATCTTCTGAATCGAAGAAATGTGAAGATGAAGGAGAAAAAGAAGAAGTGGACCGTGAGCCATCTCCTGACCGTCCCGGCGCACCCTGGCCGGTTAGAAAAGGTGGATGGATATTGAAGATATACAAGCATTCTCTTACGATCGCCTTACTCATATTATTTGTTCTCTCATTTATAATTCACTTGTATGGCAGCTTTAAAGATGAGAATGAGCAGCTCGGGATAAAAGGACTGCCCAAAGAAAGTCTTGACAATTACATTATGCAATCCCGTTTCTGGTTTGAATCTTTTCAAAACTGGCAGAGCGAATTCCTGTCTGTTTTTGCTATTGTGGTACTCTCTGTATTCCTCCGGCAGAAAGGGTCACCACAATCCAAACCAGTAGACGCACCCAATAATGAAACGGGCGGATAATAATGAAAGGAATAAATCAGTTCAATAGTCGGCATGAAAGACAAATTATACGATAACAATGTCCTGGAAGCAATTGGTCCTATCCTTATTGCAAAAAAACAAACTCTTTCTATTGCTGAAAGCGTAACGTCCGGCTTTTTGCAGGCCGCTATATCTGCAATTCCGGATGCTTCACAGTTTTACCAGGGAGGGATCACTGCTTATAACATAGCGCAGAAATACCGTCATTTAATGGTGGAGCCTATCCATGCATTAGCCACTAACTGTGTATCAGAGCAGGTTTCCAGGGAAATGGCACTGCATGTATGTAATAAATTTCATAGTGATTGGGGATTGTCTATCACAGGCTACGCCTCCCCTGTTCCTGAATCAGGCCATGAACTTTTTGCTTATTATACTATCAGCTTTCAACAAACTATTATGGACAAAGGGAAAATTACTCCGCCTGGCAAAGACTCCGTGGAGGTACAACTGTTTTATGTGAATGAAGTGTTGAGGAGATGGCTTTCCCGGCTCTGAATACTTATTTTATCGTCTTCTTTATCGTTTTGATAGATTCGAGGTGACTTTTCAATTTGGGCAATATATTGTTCGCAAACGCCACTATTTCAGCATCGTTCACATTAGTAGAAGCTTTTTCAAACAGGGTCACTGCTTTTTCATGGTCTTTTACCATTAGATCAACATATTCTTTATCAAAGTTTTTTCCTGTTTTCTTCATCAGTTCATCTGCGGCTTTCCTGTTGTCTTCGGAAACATCGGAAGGAAGGGTCACATTCTTTTTTGCTGCTAAGGCCATCACCTGGTCATTTGCACTGGTATGGTCGTTTATCATCAGGTTGGCGAAGTCTTTTACAGCAGCATTGGTGGATTTTTCAACAGCGATCCGGCTCAGCTGCACTTCAGACATGCCGCCATTAGCAGCGTCGACCAGGAAGGCGCTGGTATTTGCATCAGGTGCGGGCGCCACTGCCGTGGTGTCCTTGCGTGCATCCCGGTTCGCAGAATCTGCTTGCTCTACAGGGTCTTTACTGGCATTATTGCAAGCGACTGTTACGAGGGAACAAAAACCAATAAATAAGGATGTCTTTTTCATATTTAAAATTTGTTATGAAAGAATATGAATGATGTATAAGATTCATGCCAATCCTTTTTAGCTGGCAGAGTGTATATTTTTTTCCCTGCGCAACAGGGAATAGATTTTCCCCTGAAGTAACAAGGTGCAGGCGGATAAAATGATCATCCACCTGTATAGTTTCTCCAACCTGATTTATGCTTGGGTTAGGCTCGGCTTCTTTTTCTTGCTGCTTTCTTTTTTGCAGCACTTCTTTTCCTGGAAGCTGTTTTTTTCTTCGGCACTTTCGCCCCTTCTTTACGGGCCTCAGATAAACCAATTGCAATGGCTTGTTTCCGGCTGGTCACTTTTTTGCCGCTTCTGCCGCTTTTCAATTGTCCTCTCTTTTTTTCATGCATTGCTTTCTCTACCTTTTCTCCTGCTTTTTTTGAATACTTAGGCATATCAATGATTTTAATGGTTAGATAATGAACAAGTACTCCAAATCTCCCGCCAAAACATTCAGCATCATTCTTGCGGCATGAGGTGATTCGTTAACCTCCAAATATTTTATTATGCCTATTGTAAAAGTTATTGAAGTAATAGCTTCTTCAGAGAAGAGTTTTGATGATGCCATTCGCAGTGCCGTGACCGAGGTATCAAAAACGATCCATAATATAGATTCTGTGTATGTAAAGGATTTTAAAGCGCACGTCAAAGATGGCAAGCTTACCAGTTATGGAGTGATTTGCAAGGTTTCTTTCAGGGTCGATTCTAATTAGAAACACAGACAAGCGGGGCCGGCATGGGTGACAGGAATTAATCAGTTACATGTTACCCTGAAGTTTATCCTTTTATTAATAATTCGCTTAATACCTTTTTTATTGCACACCGGAAGCTTAATTGGCATCCTTGGCCGAGATTTTGTTACGTAATCTCAAATTCCTTCCACCTCAACAACCCGTATCTGTGCATTAGCATAGGCAAGAAATTTGTAATCCCCTCTTACTACGGGGATACAGATCATTCTTGGACCTGGCTGAATTATTTTTTTGACCCTTAACCTCTTAAATTATGTTAAACATCGAAGCACCAATTATCAACAGGCAATTCAATTCCACTCCGCGGATCACAGGAAAATTGTCGGAGATCATTTATGCATGTGTTGAAGAAAAGCGTCAAACTATAGTATTGTCTAATTTGCCCGATGATGGCAATCAACTGGTAGCTGAGGCCATCCATGATCTAAGTGTATGGGCAGACAAGCCATTCTTTATATTAACCTGTCAGGGACAAGCCGGACGTAATACGCGCATCAATCTTACTCATCCTGTACATTGTGAGTTGCCGGAACTATTTACCAATGAAGCACTGCTGGAGCCCATGCGGGAAGGAACAGTATTGCTCACCGACCCATATCATCTTCCTGTTCATCAGCAGCAGGCGCTGTTGAAATTACTGGTTGAACAATTATCATTAAAACTGATAATTAATATTAAATCACTTCACCGCGATTTGCCCCAGCACCTTAGCTTCCCGCTGATGAAAGATGCAAAAACAGTAAAAGTTCCTTCCCTGCGCAATCATGCATCTGATATCCGCTTTGCCGCCAATTATTTCCTTTCCAAGGCCAACCTGGAATGGAATAAAAACATACCGGGCATCACAGAAGATTGCATGCAGCAAATGTTGGTCTATCCATGGCCTGGACAATTGCCTCAGCTGAAAGAAGCAATACGCCGGGCTGCTTTCCTGGCTCCGGCCAACGAAATGCTTGACTTCCCTTCCCTGCCGCTGCAGATACGGAATTTCAAAGCAACTGACCGTGACTTCCTGAAAGAAGCAGTGAAGCAGGCAGAGTATGAAATGATTTATAAAACACTCAGGGAAACGAATAATAATAAGCGTAAGACTGCGGAGATCTTAAAGATCAGCCGGAAGACTTTATACAGCAAGATCAATATGTACAAGATGAACAGCTACGCACAAGTACTGAGTTGAAGCCTGGCGAAGATATTTATTTGAATTACCGATGGTACTGATATATGCTATGCAGAACGATTGAACATCGGCCCGCATATATCAGTTTTGCCTTTTGTAAAGATAGACTATGCTCTTTCCGATTATACCGTCAAGAACACATGGCATACTGGATTATATCTATGTTATAGTGGTAATAGCCGTGTTGTGGATATATAATTTCTCCGTTTATACTTATGCTCCGTGGATAATGCTGATCGCTGGAATTTGCATTATTATTTTCAGTATGTTGACCAGGTATGAAAGAGGTTATCTGGGTCTGATATCAATGCGGGCGCATTTATGGCTGGATCTACTTGTTGGTGTGTTATTGATAGCCGCACCTTACTTCCTGAAATTTGAACATAATGCAGCATTACCCCATTGGGTGATGGGCGTTATTCTTATTCTTTCAGCATTGCTTACAAAGCCTTTTGCGACTTCATATCCTGCTGCAGGACCGACACCTGATAATCCGCACAGGTAATCAGGTATACAAATAAAAAAGCTGGCCATCGTACTTAAGCAAGAAGGGAGAAAAGTGTTTCAGTTCTCCGTTCCAGCGTTTTCCCTATGGCCAGCTCAGATTTTTAGAAGCGAAGTGTATCTCTTCTAAGGGTATCCTTGCGGGTAGAAGTGTCTTTTTTAGGCACTGTATCCTGAGCAGGACTGGAATAACTTGCGCTATTCAATGTTTCTTTTTTCACCGAGCGGTTTTCAGGGCTGGCGAACGATAATAGTACTAAGCTTAAACAAGCTGTGCATAATAGAGTCTTCATCGCTATAAGTTTTTTTGTGATGAGATTTTGTGTCTGCCATACACTACCAATATGTTGCCAGAGCAGAAATATGTGGATAACTAATGAAATCACAGTGGGCACAGCAATTGCGGTACACTTTCAAACTCTTGCCATGAAAATTATTTCTTTGGAAAAAGAACGTATCCATGTTGACTATACAATGGAAGGCATTCCGGATTCGGTGAAAAATTTTCAGCCAGACGCATATCGTGATGGGGACCAGTATTATCTTATACTGGGTGACAATATTGAAGGTGGCGTATTTGGCTGCGGAACCAGTCTTGAAGAAGCGATGCAGAAATGGGATGAGGCTTACAGGGAAAAAAGAGGATTGAAGAATTAGATCAGATAAACTCAGATAAAGATGGCTTCGTTGAGCACTCAGATCACCTGGCTTTTTATATTATCCATTCCTGTAGCCTGCATTGCATGGACGGTTACGCATGAAGAGATATTCAGCGAGCTTAATTCTTATTGCAAGACCAGGATTTCCAAAGCAAGGAATGTTTTTCAGCGAAAATTTTTTTATGCGCTAACCTGTGAGTTCTGCTTCAGCCATTATGTTACAATCCTGGCCCTGATCATGACGAAGTACACACTCCTTCTTCCTGGCTGGAGGGGTTATATTATTGCAGGTTTTGCTATTGTATGGATCGCCAATTGTTATATGAGCATCTATGGATGGTTGAGAGTGAGCTTACGGAAAGAGCGCGTTGAATCACGCATCCAGGAAAAAGAGCTGGAAGAGAAACTGGAAGAATGACATTTTTATAGAGGAACTATTTATCCAGGTTAGCGTTTTCAAAGATCCATACAGATACCGATCCTCCATTTACAGGAAATGTGGCTTCCCCTTTATCATTCAGGGTGATCTTTTCTTTACGCTGACCGCAACAATCAATCATTATACGGCCGGCGTGGCGCTCCCCTAGCGACATGAACTTGGTACCCTCTTCGCTATTGGCAACCACTACAGCGCAACCACTGTTTTCCTTTTCGTCAATGCCTTCCCTTGTCCAGCCAATAGTATTGGGATGATCGAAGTAATCCACCTGTTTGCCGTAGGCAAAATTTTTACGCACTTTCATCATCGGGGTTATACATTGTAATGGAGTCAATTCAACATATTGCTCTTCGCCATTTGTTCTATCAAGATATTCTGCACCATAGATCACCGGGTAAAACACACAGGGAATTGCCTGTTCCCGTAATAGGATCAGTGCATAGGCTATAGGCCTGAACCAGGGCTCCACCGGCGATTGCAGTGATTGCATTGGCTGGGTGTCGTGATTATCTATAAAAGTAATGGAAAGCTCGGGGCGCTTCTCGGTAAGAGAATTCGCCAGTATATAGCACAGATCGTATGATGCTCCTTGTCGCGATGCTTCATAAAAATTGTAATGCAGGGGTGCATCAAAAAGCTGTATCCTGCCACCGGTGTTTTCAATATACTTCAACAGATCTTCTACATCGCTTTTCCAGAATTCACCAATGCATAAAAAATCTTTTTTAAAATGATCTTTCAGGAAATCAATCCATTCAGGATAAAAATCAGGAGTGATATGCTTTAATGCATCCAGCCTGTAACCATCGATTCCCGTTATCTCTGTATACCAGACTCCCCACTTCTTCAATTCTTCACGTACATTAGGATTGCGGAATTCAATATCATTGCCCATCAGGTAATCATAATTGCCATGCTCAGTTCCCGGAACCTTCTCCCATTGGCCATTGGTATATTCATTCAATATAAGATCAATTGTCTTATCCATGCTGATACCGGCGAAGCTATGATAGTCCCATATATAATTTGAATATTTTCCTTTCCTTCCCGGAAAGAAAAATTTTGTGTAAGCATCCACCTGGTATGGCTCGCCAATGATCCTGTTACGGTCTTCTGCGTCTACTTTCTGTACCCATATTTTTTCTGTTTCATCACCTCCCATTTTATGGTTGAGTACAATATCGGCCAGTACTTTTATTCCATTCTCATGAAAAGCCCGGATACAATCCTGGTATTCCTGCAAACTACCATAACGGGTACGTACAGTTCCTTTCTGGTCAAATTCACCCAGGTCAAAAAGATCATACACTCCATAACCCGGATCGTCTGCTCCTCCGGCTCCTTTATAAGCCGGGGGCAGCCACACCTGCGTTACCCCCAGTGAGGCTAAATAAGCAGCCTGTTCTTTTGCATGATTCCATAGATTCCCTTCTTTTGAATAATACCAGTGAAAGAACTGAAAAATTGTCTGATTGTCCATATAGCCTGCCTTTATTGATTACCATTCCTATGAAAAAGGAGTGCCATTTATTTCCAAACCGGCAATTTGATATAACTATCCCCAAACCATTTAATATTTAATGGCTCTCCTGCATTTTTAACAGTTTCTTTATTTACATCACCTCCTGTTCCGTAATTGATCTGCTCAAACGGGCTTTTATTTATGTTCAGAATAATAACGATCCTGCTGCCCTTACTCAGTTTCCGGCTGGTCATATAGCTATTGGTAAACGGAATGGTTTCTTTTTTCCCGGGCACCAGCAAATTCCGGTGCATGATATCCTTTGCATAGCTGGCGCGGCCCATAAAATAAGAAAGAAGAAAATAGCGGCCATCGGGCATCAATTCAAACAGGACTACGCTGAAATCCATATCCTTTTTATTAATAGCCGCTTTTAATACGCCTGTAAAATTACCGCTAATTTCTGTTTCCTGTTCCAGCGGATCACTCAACAAAAGCAAACCATTATTGGGAAACAATTCGTCGTATACCACACGGTTAAAAAAATAATAGCTATGCCGCTTGCCCCTGTTTTTAAAATCTATCTGCTGCCGCAGAAAAGTACCGGCGCCCGGTTTTTTTGTGGTAAGACCATATTTATTGCCCGGTGCTTTATCTGTAAGGTAGAATGTCAGAGAATCATTTGCCATTTTATCAAGTGTCGGAACGTGTTTCCATTCATTGCTGCCCATTACTTCATAATTTATTTTATCCTTCAGTATAGCAGGCTTTGGAGCTCCTTTAAAAATATAATCAAACCATTGGTAGATGATATCGTGGATGCGTATCCTGGCTGCTGAATCAATCCTGTAACCGTTGTACACTGAGTCAGGATATCCCTGCGATCCGAAATGTCCATAGGGACCAATTATTAGGTAATGCTCTGCATTGGAATTGTACTTGAAAAGCTCGCGATAATAATACATTTCACCAATCTGCCCTCCGTCATAATAACCAGTTGTGCTTAGTATAGGAATATCAATTTTTGCGAATTCTTCTTTGTAAGGGATCATTGATTGCCAGTAAGCATCATACACCGGGTGATCTAACCAGCGATGATAAATCTTACTTGGCCTGCCTAACAGGGTGTCAAGTGAACGGTAAGATTTTCCCTGCTGAAACCATTTTTCATACAGCTCATTCCAGTGCGGGCCCTGGTAATCTTTTTCATCCAGGAATTTATTATTGGAAACATAGTAAGTCCAGGAAAAAACAAAACTCATATTCACATTGTTTGTCATCGGCACGTCCAGTCCTGGCGCAACAGAAGCAGATGGCACAATGGTTTTTAAGGCAGGATGAAGTTTTTTGGTAGCTGCCCATTGAGTAAAACCATTATAGCTTCCTCCATACATGCCCACTTTTTTATTGCTCCAGGGCTGCTGAGTGATCCATTCGATCATATCATATATATCCCTCCCATCATGTTCATAGGGAAATGCTTCACCGGGACTATACCGTTTTCCTCTTGAATAGGCCATTACCCCTGCATAGCCTTTGTCTGCTGCTTCTTTTATTTTCCGGATATCCGTCTGCCGGGCATAAATAGTGAATTGCAAAATAGTGACCAGTTGTTCTTTTACATTTCTTTTCCGCATGGCCCATGCAGATACCCATGCACCATCCTGCGTCTTGATCAGTATGCTATCCTGGATAATATAATTTGTATCCTTTTTCAGGCTGTCTACTAATGGTTGTGCAGTTATAAGTTCACAACAGAACAGGCATAGCAATGCCAGGGAGAATTTAACCCGCATTATTAATGTATTTATTTTATGATTGGGAAAAGGAGTATTGCTGTATTTTATCCCTTATCAGGGATCAACAACATGCCTGTTTTTAAATGCCGCCGATTGTCTTGTGGATACTTCCAGCGATTCTCCTGTTTGAAGAATGACAGTCAGTCTCCCCTTTGCTTGCGGCTGAATTTGTTTGATATAATTTGTGTTGATTATTTCTGTACGGCTTATCCTGAAAAACAATTTCGGGTCAAGTGTTTTTTCCAGGTGATTGAGCGAACGTTTCAGGTATAATTTTTTTCCATCAACGTATAACCTTGCATAGTTGCCTGCTGATTCAACCAGGTAAATGTCTTTTATCTTCACAAAATAGCAACGCTCCCCTTCCCGGATAAAAATAGTACGTTCTGCAGCCAGCCCTGGTTTGACGGAGAACCTGGCATTGGCTTTTTCAATTGCCTGTACAAAACGTTCCCGGCGGATTGGCTTTACCAGGTAATCCAGTGCATTCAATTCAAAAGCTTTTACAGCATATTGGTCATAAGCAGTGGTGAAAATGACTTCCGGTACGTTCTCCAGGGATTCCAGTAGTTCAAGTCCTGAACGTTCCGGCATCTGTATATCCAGGAAAAGCAGATCGGGCTGAAACTGGTTGATCTGTTTTTCCGCATCATCAGCATTTGCTGCTTCACCAATGATATCAAAGCCCGGGTAATTGAGCAGGTGCTGTTTTATTTCCTCCCTGGCCAGCCTTTCATCATCAATGATCATTACCTTCAATTTGTTCATGGCAAAGGAGTTTTAATAATAGCAGAAATGGTTTCCCCGCTTTGTTCGGTCAATTCAAAACTGGCTTTTCCGTTGAACTGTAACTGCAATCTCTCTGAAAGATTTTTTAATCCCAGTCCCTGCCTGTCTGTGGTTTTCAGTTTGCCTGGATTGAGTACGCGGGTTTGCATATACCCGTTTTGCTTTTGCACCTGTATCTGTATAGTACCACCATCCTTTCGTTGTGCAATTCCATGTTTGATCGCATTTTCCACGAGGGTTTGTATACTAAGCGGAAGGATGGGTGTTTTTAATAATTGTTCATCTACTTCAATGGATGTTTGTAATCTTTTCTCAAAACGCATTTTCTCCAGTTCAAGATAATCATTGATCAATTCCATTTCCTCCTGCACCGTGATCAATGCTGTATCCCTCCGGTAGAGCGACATGCGCAACAGATCGGATAAAAGATCAATTGCTCTTCTTGCTGCCTGCGGGTCTTCGAGCACCAGGGCTTTTATATTATTCAATGAATTAAAAAAGAAATGCGGGTTCAATTGCGCAGCGAGGTTATCCAGTTGTGCATCTTTGGCGATCAAGGTCAGACGGGCGCTTTCCCTGGTGGCATTGACCTCTCTTTGTGCATAGTGATACAGGTAATAAGCCAGCACCCAGATGGCCATCAGCCTGATACCGGTAACCAGAACAACCAGCCATTGTATCCTGAAATAATGAGCAAATGTTTCTGTAAAGCCTTTATCAAATACAAGATGTATCAGGAAAGTTTTGCCGATAGTAAGGATCATAAAAGCACCACCAAGTACAAGAACTGCAGGTATGATCCGGACCAATAGTTTTTTAGGGGCCAGGGTTTGCCATTGATGATGGGTTGAAAAATTCCGGAATAAATGAGTTAATCCGATATACATTATCAGGTCGCCGGCAAAATGGATCAGGGCCAGTGTAAAACTGAAATTGCTCCCGATATATCCTGCATATCCCCAATACAGAGAAGCCGCCGACCAACCGATAAGCTGGCATTTCCAGTAAAGAGAGAGGCGGCTTTTTTGCTGCATGGCTTGTTTCACTGATTTAATAAAACAAACCAACAAAATCTGCATTGTATGAAAAAATGAAAGTACAGGAACGTAAGATGCAGGGTTATGAACGCAGCAAAATGACAAAAAAATCAATGTCCGTTTACGGACACTCTTTGTCTCATTTCCGTACACTTCAGGCAAACAACTTCTGTTATTAATTGATAATCAACATCATATCGTGTGGCATGTCGATTGGGCGATACGAGGCTTTACGTAATCATTTAAGGAAATCAATAGGTATGATCAAGAACTATCTGAAAATAGCGATCAGGAACATTACTCGCCATAAGGCTTTTGCATTGATCAATATTGCCGGCCTGGCCATTGGTATGACCTGCAGTATCCTGATCCTTCTTTGGGTAAGAAATGAATTAAGTTATGATCGTTTTCATGCCAATGCCGGGCAGTTATACCGGGTTGTGTGTGGTTTCGGCGACTTTGAGTATGCTGTTAATCCCTATCCTATGACGCAGGAAGTGCAGGCAAAAGTACCAGGCATAAAAAATATTACCCGGTTAATGCCTATTGAACCTACTGTTTTTGAGATCGGCGATCACAAGTTTGAAGAAACAAGAGGTTTATATGTTGATTCTTCTTTCCT
>CBHEUU010000012.1:0-19315 GCA_965990355.1 uncultured Chitinophagaceae bacterium | reverse complement strand
AGAGCAATTCCAATCGTTTCTTCACATTCTGCAAACCGATGCCGGATGGATCGCTTGCTGCTTTACCCTCAGGCTTGCTATTGGCGACTTGCAGGGTAAGATCTTTTTCTACGAGGCAAAGCACAATAGACACACTGCCTTTATCTACTGCTTCCCTCGCCCCGTGTTTAAAGGCATTTTCAATAAAAGGAAGCAACAGTAAAGGTTCGATCTGTGCTATGTCGTTAATACCCTGTACATCAAAGCTGATGGAAATATGCTGATGATGTCTTATCCTTTCTATTTCCACATAATTGTGCAGGAAGGCGACCTCCTGTTGTAAGGACACTTTTTGTTCGGCAGATTGATACAATATATACCGCATTATTTCTGAAAGCTGCACAACCATTGGCGCTGTGTCCTTTGATTGTTTGATCGCAAGTGCGTAAATACTATTCAATGTATTAAAAAAGAAATGCGGCTGCACCTGGGCTTTGAGATAGTTCAGTTCAGAGAGCAATTGCTGTTCCTTAAGTGTCTTTACCTGTGCTTCCTGTTTTAATGCACGGATGAGATAGGCAAAACCAATCATTGGCAAACACCGGGAGGAAAGCGTGTAAGCATATACAAGGCTAAAGCCATGCTGCGATTTATACTGTCTTGCAGCGGTTTTCCGTAACTCCTCGGGAAGGAAAGGAAGTTTACTCATTCCCCATAATGCAACATGATTATTGTAATAATGCATCAGTGGAACAAAAACAAGCAGGCTAAGGATCAGCAAAAGTGGTTTTCTGCCATCTACAAACCTCTTTACAAATACCCAATAGTAAGTTCCAAAAAGAATGAAATTGAAAGTGCCGAAAGAAAGCCTGTAATCAAGCGCTTTGATAAAATGCCATCCGTTACCTTCTTCGTAAATGCTGTACTCAACATCGCTAAGGATAGCAATGAGGTAAGTGATGGAAACCAGCAACAGCACCTCCATCCAGAAATATTTATCAGCGATCTTCTTTTTCAGCACTGCCAGCATTACGACAAATTAAAGAATTGACCGGGGTATTATGTTTTCATTTTCGATAAACCCGGTTATTTTTTCGACTAATCCTGACTGATCTAAATTCCCGGCAGGTTTATCTAATTGAAGATACAGAGAAGCGTGCATTGTTTATGTTTGGCAAAACAAAGTTATATGCGTTACTTTTTATTGGCCTGTATGGCGCTGTTATCAGTTCTGGCAACTGTTGAAGGAAATGCTCAGTCTGCCGTTCAAGCTTTCAAACAAGTTGCTATGGCACTCGATAAATTAACTTCTGTGCAGTACGACTCGTACCGGGAGATCAATAATTATAAGGACAACTATTTCGCTAAAAACAGTGGTACCAGTTATTTTGATTTTGACCCGAATGCAGATGGGAAAATATCGAGGTTTCAGTTGCGTTCTGAAAAGATATTCCAGGTGTATAACGGAACGGAATATTTTACTTTAAATGAATCAAATAAA
This sequence comes from uncultured Chitinophagaceae bacterium, assembly GCA_965990355.1. GTDB lineage: Bacteria > Bacteroidota > Bacteroidia > Chitinophagales > Chitinophagaceae > Terrimonas_A. The sequence goes on along the minus strand of CBHEUU010000012.1, from coordinate 17,835 downwards.
ACAGCTGAGTTTGAGAAAAGAAAAGCTCAATCATTAAGCAATCTTTCCCTTTTGTTTCATTCCATCGCAACGTTGCGAATTTCCCTGCCGGTTATTGCAGGAGATGCTGCCATACCCAAATCGGTAAAGGATACCACCATTGAAGGAAGAGCCTATCAGTTGTTGAAATTCGAATTATATAAGAAAGCACTTGAGTTTCCCGGCGGTTTTTCGGGTTTTGATGCAGATGTTACCCGGTATTATGATTTAGTAGTTGATAAAAAAACTTTATTGCCCTATATCATTATTGACCACAACAGTATTATGAAAGACCGGTATTATACCAAAACGGTTTTTACCAATATTGAAACCAGGCCGGAAAAGCCAGCTGCACCTTCCTGGTTTTTTTCTTCCTATACGGGATATTCTCCAAAGCAATCTGTAAAGCAAAAGCCATTGGTGGAAGTGGGCTCCAGCATGCCGCAATGGATTTTACCGGAATACAAGGAAGGAGCTACGGACAGCGTTGGTCAATCCACCTTTAAAGGAAAAAAAGTACTGATGGAATTCTGGATAAAAAACTGTGGCTACTGTATGGCAGCATTCCCTGAAATGAAAGGCTTGCAGGAAAAATATGGGAAGAACGTTGATATACTGGCGGTGAATGCTTATGACGACCGGAAGGAAATCGATTTCTTTTATAAACGGGAAAAACCAGGATACAAGATGTTGTATAACGGGGAGAAACTGGCCAATGATCTTGGGATATATGCCTATCCGGCCTTCGTGATCCTGAATGAATCAGGCAAAGTTATTTACTCGCATTCAGGGTTTGAAAAAGAGCAGATTGAAACAGTGCTGGGGAAATAATCTGCTCACGTGTCAAAAAAAGATCAGCTAATATGTCCAATTCCGGCCCGTTCATTGGTTATTGATATGTAAACAAATATTCAATAACTTGTTTGTCTTGCCTGCTTTCGCTAAAGCTTCAGCAGGTAAAAGACAACATCAAAACGACAAACAATGGACGAGTTTATATTGATCTTCCGGCATGAAGACGGCAATAAGGTTGCATCACCGGAGCAGATACAGGTGTGGATGAAACAAACAATGGATTGGATCGGCGGCATTGCTGCCCAAAACAAATTCGTTGTGGGCAATGGATTACCTTTTGATGAAGCCCGGGTAGTGTGGCCCAATAATGTGGTGACCAATGGACCTTTCGGGGATATAAAAGAAACGATCGCTGGTTATATTATCGTCAAAGCAGCATCGGTGGAAGAGGCCGTTGAGTTTGCCAAGGGAAGCCCTGTTTTGCAAGGCGAAGGCAATAGCGTGGAAGTGCGTAAAATCGCCAAAGAAGATGGTGTACATTAATTTAATTAAAGCCTTTGTGCATTTGGCGCAGGGGCTTTTTATTTATGCAGCAGCAGGAATTGATACCGCATCTTTTCAGAACGGAGTTCAGCAAGATCACCGCGGTGCTTTGTAAAGCTTTTGGTATAGAGCATGTCGAAGCTGCGGAAGATATTGCCAGTGAAACGTTTTTAGCGGCTTTGGAAAACTGGACCTATAAAGGCGTTCCGGAAAACCCCACGGCCTGGCTTTATACGGTGGCAAGAAATAAAGCAAGAACCTATCTCCGGCGAAATCAGCTATTCGCTCAAAAGATCACCAGTCATTTGCGGCAATCCCTGGAAGAGGGAGAAGAGGATGCAATAAATCTGTCGGGTGCTAATATTACCGACAGTCAGTTGCAAATGTTATTTGCGCTTTGCCATCCGGTCATTCCGCCGGAATCGCAAATCGGATTGGCCCTGCGTATCCTTTGCGGTTTTGGCATTGATGAAATTGCCCATGCTTTCCTGACTAATAAAGAAACGATCAATAAGAGGCTCTTCAGGGCGAAAGAAAAACTCCGTGAGGAAAAGGTGGCGATTGAATTTCCCGGTGAAGCAGAGATTGGAAACCGGCTGGAAGCGGTATTAATGACTTTATACCTGCTGTTCAACGAGGGATATTATTCAGAAAGCCAGGACAGTGTTTTACGTGAAGATCTTTGTCTTGAAGCCATGCGGTTGACTTACCTGCTATTGGAGAATCCGAAGACCAGCTTGCCCAAAGTAAAAGCCTTACTGGCCCTGATGTGTTTTCATGCTTCCCGTTTTGCAGCGAGGAAAGATGAAAGAGGGGAGATAATTTTGTATCATGACCAGGACACTTCCCTCTGGAATGCAGAGCTGATTGCGAAAGGAACTTACTTTCTGCATGAAGCATCGCAGGGAAACCAGCTATCCGCTTATCACCTGGAAGCGGCTATTGCTTACTGGCACACTATTAAAGAAGATACAAAAGAGAAATGGGAGAATGTTTTGCAATTGTATAATCAATTGTTGCAAATCCGGTACTCACCTATTGCGGCACTTAACCGCACCTACGCTTTATCCAAAACAGATGGAAAACAAAAAGCCATTGTCGAGGCAGAGAAATTGAAACTGGATGGTAATCCGTTTTATTTTGCCTTGCTTGGAGAGTTGTATACGGGAATTGACGATCATAAAGCGGAAAGAAATTTCCACAAGGCGCTTTTATTAGCGGGAACTGCGGCAGATAAGCAGGCAATTCAAAAGAAACTGGATTTATTCCTCATTAAAAACAAAAGCCGCAGGAATGGCTAAATTTGAGAAATCATTCTCATGCCCGGTACTTACTTTGAAGATCAAACTTTCGAATCCATAGACTTTTCTATTAAGCCTTTGACTTTAGGCGAATATGAAGGATGCAGTTTTAGTAACTGTAATTTTTCTAATACTGATCTTTCGGAAATACAGTTTATCGATTGCCAGTTTAAATTCTGCAACCTTAGCATGGTAAAAACAATCAAGACTTCTTTTAACGGTGTTTCATTCCTCGAATGCAAGATACTTGGCGTTAATTTTGAGAACTGCAGCGATTTTTTATTTAAAGTGGATTTTAATAAATGTGCGCTCAATTTTTCTTCCTTTTATAAACGTAACCTGAGGAAAACATCTTTTGATAACTGCACTTTACAGGAAACGGATTTTACCGGAGCCGATCTTACCGGTGCATCATTTGGTCATTGCGATCTGCTCAATGCAAAATTTGAACAAACCTCACTGGAGAAAGCTGATCTGCGTTCTGCAGTCAATTATTCCATTGATCCGGAGATCAACCGTATCAGGAAAGCAAAATTTTCCCTGCAGGGAATTACAGGTTTGCTGGATAAATATGATATTGAAATAGAGTAATACTAGCTGCCAGGTATAAGCGATGCGAGGTAAGTATGATTCGTAAGATCCAGTTGAAGCGGTGTTATAGACACAAAACCATTCTCCACTGCCCAACGGTCTGTTTCTTCTTCTGCAGGTTCTAACGGTGTGACAGTAAACCAGTAATGTTTTCTTCCCATGGGGTCCATGCCTGGTTTTATTGTGCCATCATAATGCCGTACTGACTGGCGCGTCCAGCGGATGCCAACAGGATCGGCAGGAAGGTTTACATTAAAAAGGGATGGGCCGGGTACTGATAATAACATCTCCAGTGTGCGGGTTACAAACGGATGCAGTTTTTTAAAATCTGGTCCGTCCTTGCCAACGGGTGTGCTGAAAGCAATACCGGTGATGCCCAACAATACCGCCTGCCGCGCAGCCGCCAGCGTCCCGGAATGCCACAGCGAATTCCCAAGATTGGTACCCATGTTAATCCCTGACAATACCAGGTTCATATTTGCATGAAGATGTGTTCCCAATGCTACACAATCCGCCGGTGTTCCATTCACCCGGAATGCTTCTGCATTCCTGAATTCAACCGGCGATTTTTTATAAGAGAGAGGACGTGAATGTGTAACAGCATGACCCATGGAGGATTGTTCTACATCGGGTGCCATTACAGTTACCTGCCCAAACTCAATCGCTGCTTCAGAAAGCGCCATAATGCCCGGGCTGTAAATCCCATCATCATTGCTGATAAGTATTCTCATACCAATTAAAAGATATTATTGTGCCAGTTTGGACTACTGGTATTATTTTTTCAGTGATAGGGCATGGGAAAAAATGTTTTGTTGCTATATAATCCCGGTGCAGGTCATGGTCAGCATGATGAGGAAGACCTGATGAAAGCCATTAGAGCTGCCGGTCATCAATGCTCGTTTAAATCAGTAGATGAAAAAGGCTGGCAACAAATACCTGCTGATACCGATTGGCTGGCAGTGGCTGGTGGTGATGGGACGGTAAGAAAGGCAATCAAACGGTTATATGAACAGGAGAAAAATGAACCTATGTGGCCCGCTGGTATTATTCCGATCGGCACTGCAAATAATATTGCCCGCTCAATAGGTTGTGAAGGAACAGTGGCGCAACTTATTCAAAGCTGGGGCAGGAATTCTACAAGGTTTAATACAGCAACAGTGAAGCAAGGAAAAAAAGAAACCTTATTAAGTGAAGCTATGGGCTTTGGTCTTTTTCCACAACATATACTGGAAATGGAAATGAATCCATCAAAGGAGTCGTCTTTGGATGCTAAAATGAGAGCCACATGTGAAATGCTGCTGCAATCCCTCGAACACTTCAAACCCCGCCGGTATGAACTCGAAATAGATGGATATAAACAAACAGGTGAATTCCTGATGGTGCAGGTCATGAATATCCCGATGATCGGCCCTAATCTTTTATTTGCCCCTCAGGCAGATCCGGGTGATGGATTACTGGATGTGGTAGCTTTTACAAAGGATGACCGTTCCAAACTGCAGCAATATTTACAAAAGAGAATAAAGGGAAAACATACTTCTTTTCCTGTTGAAACCGTCCGCGCCAAAAATGTGCTTATCCTTTCCTCCGATGAGCGTTACCATATCGAAGATGAGTTGTTTGCAAATGAGGAGAAAAAACCGGTAGAAATATCGGTCAATGAAGATGCAGTTACCTTTTTCATACCCTGATAGAATCCTCAAACCTTTATTTAATTATTTTTCATGCAAACGAATTCACTGACTGAATAGGCTGATTTCCAGTGCATTTACTCCCCAAAATCAATAAAATGTAAAATAGCGATCGTAAATTTCATCCACTGCCGGGGTAGATTTTCTCTTGCAATACCCTTCTCAGGGTATTATGTTTGTATCAGAAGTTGGCTGATAGCGATATCAGTCCATCCAATATCCAAAACGAAAGAACCAACCGATCCAGATCCGAAAAACCTACATCCAGATCCAGGAAAAACCGAACGAATCCAAATCCAAAAAACCAACTGGTCCTAACCAAACCAGTCACTAAAATCCAATATCAGTCAACTTCTTTTTTTACCGTCCTGTAGTTAAAAGATTAAACCGCTACTTCGATGTAGCGGTTTTTTTTTATCAAAGAAAGCCTTCAATGAAAAGATCGCATAATGATATTATGATCATGCAAAGAAGGATCAGTATTTTCTGATAAGAACGTTCATTTGTTTTTCTCCAATACAAACAATCGAAGCAATGAGCCTAATGATATTTATCATTAGGCTTCTTTATTGTTGTGTTTAAAATAAAATAACAAAGGGTTTTAAGCTGATCACAGTTGTCTTGAGAAAACTCCTAAGGGAAAATAATGTTATGCAAACACAGTAAGAAGCATGAGTATGAAAGCGTTACCTGTTGAGTGGGCTAAGGTGCGTACCCGGAAAATACTTTTTTCTTCTTTTTCGTGTAGGTACCCGGGCTAGTAAAAATCTTTCTCTTTTTGGGTAGATTTCCTCTTGCGGTTGGCTACCTGAAGCTTTATGTTTGTATCAGCAGTTGAGTGATAGATAATATCAGTCCATCCAATATCTCGTGAAAAACAAAAACATCCAAATCCAAAAAACCAACCGGTCTTAACCACCCCGGGTTTAAAATCCAATGTCACTCACTCTTTTTACCGTCCAGTTAAAGAGACAGGGCCGCTACCAAAATAGCGGCCCATTTTTTTAATAGCTCTCTGCAAGCCAATCAGCCAATATAATGATTGATAAATCCCGTATCCTTTATTTTCCCTGCTTCACTTTTTTTCTTTCATGCTGGTAATCCTTCTGATTATGTGTCATGTCATCACCTTTGAATTCCTGCTCTTCACCTTCCCTGCTATCGAGATTATCTTTGTTTTCCGGCCTTGTCTTATGGCTACCCACTTTAGTGGCCGGCTTGCTGCTTTTTGGATTAGTGTTTTTCATTTCCTCTTTATTTATTCATAATAAAATATCATACCAGTAGAGGGAATGTGCATTCTTTATGGGGTTTACATGTTACCACCAAACATTTCGCGATGGATTTACTTCAGTGTTTTTAATCCCTTTAACTCTTCCACACTCTTCACTTCCGTCACACTGACCGCATATCCTCCTCCTGGCGCACAACGCTGTGCTAATTTCGATTTATTGGTTACAATCACTTTCCTGATCACATAGTCCTGCGGGTTTGTGTCATAATGTGCTTTTTCACCATCACTATAAATCGTTGCAATATATTTTTTACCGGCATCCAGGAAATCAAACCGGATATTCGACACACGCCCAGTCTCATCACAGGTGCTGCCTATAAACCAGTTACCTGTTCCCTTTGCTTTACGTGCAAGCGTGATATAATCGCCGGGCTCGGCTTCCAGTGCTTTTGTGTCATCCCAGTCCACCGCCACATCTTCAATAAAGCGGAAAGCGTCGAGAAACTTATTGTATGTTTCCGGAAGGTCGGCAGCCATTTGCAAAGGACTATACATAGTAACATACAATGCCAGTTGCCGCGCCAATGTGCTATGCACATAAGAAGTGTTGGAAGGATTATACTTGCTGATCTTCATTTCAAAAATGCCCGGCGTATAATCCATCGGGCCACCGATCAGGCGTGTGAAAGGTAAAATTGTGGTATGATCAGGATTATTTCCTCCGAATGATTCATATTCGGTCCCTCTTGCTGCTTCATTAGCCAACAGATTAGGGTAAGTACGGTGCAGGCCAGTAGGGCGGATAGCTTCATGTGCATTCACCATTATTTTATAATCTGCAGCTTTTTGAATGGCATACAGATAATGGTTTACCAGCCATTGTCCATAATGATGTTCTCCTACCGGAAGAATATTACCCACATACCCGCTTTTCACAGCATTATATCCGTTTTCCACCATGAATTTATAAGCAGTGTCCATATGCCGCTCATAGTTACGTACGGAAGAAGAAGTTTCATGGTGCATAATGATTCGGATATTTTTACTGGCTGCATAACGGTGCAGTTCTTTTACATCAAAGTCAGGATAGGGTGTTACAAAATCAAATACGTAATCTTTCATTTTCCCAAACCAGTCTTCCCAGCCCACATTCCAACCTTCTACCAGCACTGCATCAAATCCATGTTGCGCAGCAAAATCGATATATTCTTTTACATGTTTTGTATTGGCTGCATGCGTGCCATTCGGTGGTGTTTTGGAGTAATCAACTTTGTCGAGCTGTATATTTTCCAGGTTGGTATACGACCAGGTGCTTTTGCCGGTGATCATTTCCCACCATACACCTACATACTTGATCGGTTTGATCCAGGATGTGTTTTGATACTTTGTAGGTTCGTTCAGGTTCAGCACCAGTTTGGACTCAAGTATATCACCTGCCTTGTCGCTTACGATCACCGTACGCCATGGGGATTGACAAGGTGTTTGCATAAGGCCTTTATTGCCTGCAGCATCCGGTGTAAGAAATGATTCAAGGACAAAGTTCTTGTCATCCAGGTTGAGCGACATGCAGGAGTAGTTCACCAGCGCTGCCTCATGTATATTGATATATAAACCATCCTTGCTTTTCATCATCAATGGTGTTTGCACACCGGTAGGTGAAAAGGTGGTTTGCGATGCGTTCTGCGTGATGGCCGCTTTCATTTTTCCCCTTACTTCAGAAAGATTGGAAGTAACCGTGCTGTACTCCTGCGTATCATAATCACCCGGCAGCCAGAAAGCTTTGTGGTCGCCTGCCAGCGCAAACTGTGTTCTTTCTTCTTTGATGGTAAAATAATTCAGATTTTTTTGCGCAGGGAATTCATAACGGAATCCCAATCCGTCATTGAACAAACGGAAACGGATCACGATGACACGTTGATTAGGTTGTTGAGTAAGCATTACACTCAATTCGTTATAATGGTTCCTTATCTCTTTTACTTCACCCCACACAGGCTTCCAGGTTTCGTCAAGACTGGCGCGGGCACTGTCGCTGATCACAAACCCCTGTAAAAGGGAAGTATCATTCACCAGTTGCAATCCCAGTTTGCTGGGACGGATCACGTCCTTTCCTTTATAGGTCAGGCTATAAGTTGGTACGCCCTGCTCCGCCAGGGAAAAATGAAACTGCAGTTGCTTATCCGGTGATTGAAGATCCTGACTATATGAAATAACGAACAGGAGAAGGAGAATAATAGAGGCAATTGTTCTGCGCATATCGTTTTGATTGAGGATGAAATAAACAGTCCGGGCTGGCTGGCACCAGGCTGGAAGCAAATGTAAGTAATAAGTCTTAATGTGTATAAAGTACATATCTAATAATTACTGCCGACTGTCGTATTCAACCTTGAAATTGCCGTGATCACACCCGGCACAGTCAATAAAATGCAGCTAGGTTTGTATTCATTTAATTATCGCTTATGAAAAAGGACTTGCTCGCCCAGATCTATATAACAGAAACTGAATTGCTGTATATCTTTTCATCGCTCTCAGAGGAGCAATTGAACCAGGTTCCTTTTAAAGGCAGCTGGACTGCCGGGCAGGTAGGCGAACACCTGTATAAAGCATGCGGCGTGGAAACATTGTATGGCAATACAAAACCTACCGAAAGGGACCCGGCTGCAATGATAGAACCAATCAAGAAGTTGTTCCTGGACTTCACCATCAAATTCGACTCACCTGATTTTATCTATCCGCAAGAGAGCTATTATCAGAAAGATGAATTATATAATGAATTAGCAACTACCTGGAAAAATGTCCGCCAGGCGGCAAACACACTTGACCTGACGCCAACCTGTACTGATTTCGAGCTTCCCGGATTTGGTTTGCTTACCCGTTTTGAATGGCTTAATTTCTTAGTCATTCATACACAGCGTCATCTGCATCAGCTGCATAATATTTACAGCAAAGTAGCTTCTCCGGTTGTCTAATTGGTAAATCATAATATATAAGTGGTTGATTAACTGATATTAATCTCTTGAGAAGATTCTAATACCATTTAACAACTCTTTTATATACTTAAACCCGCTCCTTGTGCGTTAAACCACATCCTGGCGCACCATCCCCGGGTCTTTCCGCATGAAAAAACTGGCCGTTCTCATTTCTTCCTGCATCGTATTGGCCCAAAGTGGCTATTCGCAGCAACAAACAGATAGTATCCAGCTTCCGGCTATGCCGCGTAACAAGTTCACTGTACGTCAGTTGCAGGTGCCGCTTACGCTTACCTTAATGGGACTGGTTGCCAGTGGTAATGCAGACGGTTCAATCAAGAATATGATCGTACGGGAAAGGAACGAACATATGCCGCATTTCAGGACCAATATTGATAATTACCTGCAATATTCCCCGATCGCAATTGTGTATGGACTTGATGCCATGGGCATTAAGGCTAAGAATGATTTTGCCAACCGTACTGCCATGCTGATAAAAGGCGAACTGCTGATGTACACCACCGTTAGCCTCCTGAAAGGAACCACCAAGCAATTACGCCCCGATGGCAGTGATCGCAGTTCTTTTCCTTCCGGCCACACAGCGCAGGCTTTTGCTACTGCCACTTTCCTGAGCATGGAATATAAAGACCGTTTTCCCTGGATGCCTTATGCTGCTTATGGGTTGGCCTCTACTGTTGGCATGATGCGCATGGCTAACAACCGTCATTATATCAGTGATGTGTTACTGGGCGCAGGCATTGGCATTCTTTCCATGAAAGCTTCTTACTGGACACACCAGTATAAATGGGGAAAGAAGAAAACGGCGAAACTGATCTACTAAACTTCCTTACCAGTTTACATCGCAAATGCTCTGGAGGGGCAAATCCGCCATACTCCGGTGTTGATCGCGACAGTGGATCTACCTAACTTTAGGACATGAAACACGTATCTATCCTTGTTCCGAGAGGAGCTATCATGGGCAGTATTGAAGGCCCCCACAAGTTGTTTACTGAAGTGAATGACCTGGCAGTTTCCATGGGAAAACAGCCATTGTTCAAAGTACACCTGGTGGGTATTGATAAACAAACTCCGCTGAGCAACGGATTGTATACCGTTAGCACGGAATGGACAGTTGATAATGTGAAAAAGACTGACCTGGTGATAGTACCTGCAGTACATGGCGATCTGCAAAAAGCCATTGCCGATAACCAGGATTTTATTCCCTGGATCGTTCGTCAGTATAAATCAGGAGCAGAAATTGCGAGTCTTTGTCTCGGTGCATTTCTGCTGGCGTCAACAGGTTTGCTCAAAGGCCGCAACTGTGCTACACACTGGCTTGCTGCAAATGATTTCAGGAAAATGTTTCCGGATGTGAACCTAGTGGCCGATAAAATACTGACCGATGAATATGGCATTTATTCAAGCGGCGGTGCTTATTCCTACCTGAATCTTATTTTGTATCTCGTAGAAAAATATTCCGGCCGCGAGATGGCTGTATTTCTTTCCAAAGTTTTCCAGATAGATATCGAACGCGACAGTCAATCACCTTTCACCATTTTCCGTGGACAAAAAGAACACGAAGATGAACCAGTAAAAAAAGCACAGGAGTTTATTGAGAAGAATTTCCAGGAAAGGATCACGGTGGACCAGCTGGCGGGTATGCTGGCTCTTGGCCGGCGCAATCTTGAAAGACGGTTTAAGAAAGCCACATCCAACACTGTGGTGGAATATATACAAAGAGTAAAGATCGAAGCTGCAAAAATGAGCCTTGAATCATCGAGGGAAAACGTTTCGGAAGTGATGTACAATGTTGGTTATACCGACCCGAAAGCTTTTCGGATTACGTTCAAAAGAATTACGGGACTTTCGCCGGTACAATACAGGAATAAATATAACAGGGAGTCGTTAGCAATTGCCTGATGGGGTTAATTGTTTATTTTTAAGCATGCGACCTAACTTAACCTTAGCCTTACTGCTTTTAATCATGTCCGACACTTTTGCCCAAACGGAAAAGGAAAATTATAAAATTGCCGTCAGGCAGTTTCAGGAACAGTATAACCAGGGGAAATATGAAGAGATCTTTAACCGGTTTTCATCTGAAACGAAGAAGGCCCTGCCATTGGACAAAACGATTAGTTTTCTGAAGGGCCTGACTGAAGGGGCCGGCAGGTTGGTGGAATACAGTTTCAGCAGGAGCAAATCCGGTGGTGAAGAGTACAAAGCCAGTTTTGAAAAAAAGGTTTTTAATCTTCGTATTGTGTTGGATAAAGAGCAAAACATCATCGGTCTTCAATTTCAACCTTATGTAGAGCGTAACACCACGCGTCTCATTCTTCCTTTCAAAGACACCTGGACAGTAGTGTGGGGTGGCGATACCAAAGAACAGAATTATCATGTAGAAAGCCTTGCTCAAAAAAATGCATTTGATATAGTGGTCATGGATGCAAATGGTAAATCCTATCGCACCAATGGCAAGACCAACGAGGATTATTATGCTTTTGGTAAGGAATTATTTGCTCCTTGCGACGGAGAAGTAGTACTGGTAGTGGATGGTATAAAAGACAATATACCTGGTGAAAGCAATACGATGTATGTGGCGGGTAATAGCGTTATCATCAAAACACCCAATAACGAGTACCTGTTTTTGGGGCACTTCAAACAGCATTCCATAAAAGTGAAACAAGGTGATAAAGTAAAACAGGATCAACTGCTGGGCCTTTGTGGCAATTCAGGCAATTCATCTGAACCACATCTTCATTTCCATATCCAGAATGCCGAAAACTTCAATATCGCCATAGGCATAAAATGTTATTTTGATCATCTCACCGTGAATGACCAGCCAAAGAGTGATTACTCGCCGGTACAAGGGGAGAAGATCCAGAGATAGTTGCAACATTTTCCCTCCTGCCCCGTCACATGCCCCAGTGAGCATATCATCCAACCATAGCACTCCGGATACGTACCTGGTCGATAGGGGATTGACTGGTGATAAGCAGGCAGTTGCCACTATTATTCATAACACCGAAGCGTTGGTAGCCCAGATGGTTTTCAGGATGATACCAAGGGTGGACGACAGGAAAGATCTTGTTCAGGATATATACATTAAGGTATACAGGAACCTCGAAGGGTTCCGGCACCAGGCCAAACTTTCAACCTGGATCGGCCAGATCACCTATAACACCTGCATCAGTTATCTCCGGAAAAAACAATTGCTACTGCCCGGTTATGGCGATGAAAGCGGCAATGAAGAAGATGCAATACCGGTGCAGGGACCTGCTGCTGCGGATGAATCAGATTCGCGTCTTTTTAACAGGGAGCGGTCAGCGATTTTGCAGGGGGCAATGGAAAAACTTTCACCCATTCACCGGACACTGGTCATCCTGTATCACCAGGAAGAAATGAGTTACCAGGAAATAGGCCAGATCACCAGTTTGCCGGAAGGAACAGTAAAAAGCTATTTGTTCAGGGCCCGGAAAGCCTTAAAAGAAAACTTATTGCTCAACTATAAAAAGGAGGAGTTATGATAAGCCAGCATGTTTCAGAAGAAGATATCCAGTTATATGTACTGGATGCAAGCCAGGTGGCAGGTGAAGTAAAGCAACACCTGGAGCAGTGCGCTGCCTGCCAGGCGAGAGTGAAGGAATATGAAATGTTATTTACCGGTGTTGGATCATTGCCAAAAGCATCATTCGATTTTGATGTGGCGGCTTTGATAATGCCACAATTGCCGGAGAAGAAAAAGGCACCTTCTTATAAGATTGCAGGTATTGCATTGGTTGTAATAATTGCAGCAGGATTGATCAGTCTTCCTTTCATTTTGTTCCCGTTCAGGGTAGATGACCTGTGGAAGAACATTTCACCCTGGGTGATAGGATTGATTTCCATTATAGCAGTTTCACTTATTGGCATTAGCGTATGGGATATGTATGACCGTTACCGTCATCAATTGAAGAAACTGAATTTTGAATGATTGCAACATTTGTTTGAAAAGAAAGTCAGATAAATAAAACAAAAACCTTAAAAATAAAAGAATGAAAAAGCTAACAGTACTTGCGGTGGTCTTGCTGAGTTCCGTAATGGTGAATGCCCAGGACTTTGACGTTGATCCCCGTACGATGGGTCTTATTGAAGAGCTGACCCGTGCATTTATTATTTTCTTTGGGATGTACCTGGTAGGGTCATTTATCCTTATCGTTTTCCGGCAGATACTGGACCATCGTTTGAAGGGGCGAATGCTGGAGAAGGGGGTGTCAGATGAACTGGCCACTCATTTTCTCCGCGCTGATTCAAAAGATGTGAAATCGCAAACCATGAAATGGTTCATTATCTTTTTAAGTATCGGGGCTGCGTTTATTTTTATCAAACTTACCCAGCCGATAGGGATACATTCATTAGCTATTCTTTGCTTCTGCATTGCGTTCGGCTACATGGCTTATTACTTTTTTATCCGCAAAACAGAAAATAAATAATGAAAAAGCTATTGATAGTTTGCATAGTACTTGCAGGATTTTCCAGCTGCAAGACGCAGCATAGGGGAGGGTTTAATACTTATTTCTGGACGAGCGCCGAAGGAAACAGGCTTTATCTTTTTATTGAAGGAGAAAATAAAGGCCTCTTGCCCTATCTTCCGGCAGGCCCGGATTGTTATAATGAAGAATTAAAGAACAAAACGCTGAGGATAGATCTGCCCTCCGGATATTATGATATAGTGATAAAAGATGAGCAGCAGGGAATTGTATACAAAGAAGAACTGCGGATCAAACGCAGCAACGGATCAATAACAATAGGCAATAGTACCGATTACAATCGCTGTGGTACGCGGCGGGTATTTAAGGATTCCTGTTTGATAGAAGAGTTCTATCTGCATAGATGAGACGACTGATTTTACTGCAACAATTTTTTAACGATTGTAAACCATTCGTTATTCCCACTTTTCTTTTATTCTTTTTCCTGTTTTTGCAGTCATATATCTGAAACAAAAAAACAGGATCATGAAAAATCTACTGATTATATTAAGCTTATTCCTGTTATCCTTTACAGCATCAGCGCAAAAAGTGATCAGAGGCGGTGGTGGTTTTCATGGCGGCGGCTACACCCGGGTTTACCGGCCAGTCATCAGCGTGGGAGCATATGCGCCTTTGTATCCTTACGGTTTTTATAGCCCGTTCTATAATCCTTATTATTACCCGGATTATTCTTATCGCTATCCGGCCCGGCTGAAAATGAAGTTGGACGCCATCAGCGACGACTATCAACAGCAGATCAAGGAGACCCGTCATGATAAAACAATGACCGGTAAAGAAAGAAGGGAAAAGATCCGTGAGTTGAAAACTGAAAAAGCCAGGGCTATTATAGATGCAAAAAAGGATTTCTTTAAGGATGTTCATGCCAATTAATAACTGGCAAATGAATAAAGGCTGCACAACTGTGCAGCCTTTTATGTTTAGGGCAATTTTGCCACCAGTTTCTCCGGCATGGCTTTTAATACCTGATAAATCATTTTCCATTTAAAGCCAGGAACTATAATAAATCTTTTTCCGGCATTTACTACGGCATTTGCAATAAAAGATGGTTCAAGCATCAGCGACTCCGGTAAATTCAATCCCTTTGTCATTTTGCTGCGGATATAACCGGCAACAATCACATTGACAGTGATGCGACGGGGAAACAGGTATTGCCGTAAACCAGCCAGATATTGAGTAAAAGCAGATTTGGTGCTGCCATAAATAAAATTGCTTTTTCTTCCGCGTACACCTGAAAGTGAAGACAAGCCAATGATGCGCTCCAGTCCGGCATTGGATGAATCCATTGCAACAATGTTCAGGATGGACACAGCGCCTGCATAATGCACTTTCATCATCCGGAAACTGCCTTCCCAATCAAGCAATGCTTCTTCATTCTGCTTAAGATAACCAGCAGCATACACAACAATATGGGGTTTTTGTGACAGGCTGGCATAAAATGAAGTGTGTGTATCAAAAGCTTCGGCATCAAAATACAGGATGGTTACCTTCCGGGGATCAATATTTTCTTTTTGAATAAACTCTTCGAGGGTGCCGGTGCTGCGCGAAGCTGCGATCACATGAAAGCCTTTATCTGTATAAAGCCTGATCGTTTGTTTGGCCACATCAGAATTGGCTCCGAGGATCAGGACGGTTTTGGTTGACTCCATATAAACGGTTTCTATTTATCAGGTATAAATGTGCTCACTGCATAAGCGATCAATACAAACACCAGTGCTATTGCGCATACTCCTATCCATCCTCCATGCACCCATCCAAGGCTGCCTGCAACAGAACCAATGGAGCCTCCAATAAAAGCAGAGGTCATATACACTGTATTGATCCTGCTTCTTGCCTCTGGCAAAAATGCAAAAATGCGTGATTGATTAGAGATATGTGTTGTTTGCATGCCGATGTCCAGGATGATCACTCCAATAATAAGTACCCACAGGTAAGTGCCACCTGCTCCCAGCAACACATAAGAAAACATTGCTGCAAAAATACCGAGGCGTATGGTGAACTGCGGTCCTCTTTTATCAGCACTTTTGCCTGCCAGCGGAGCAGCCAGTGCACCACAGGCACCAATCAACCCAAACAATCCCACCATATCACTTCCATAATGATAAGGAGCGCCCTCCAGGAAAAACACCAATGTGGTCCAGAACACACTGAAAGCAGCAAACATAAAACAACCAATGAGCGCTGATTTTTGCAATGGCCGCAATGTGCGTGCAAGCGTGATCAATGAACGCATCAAACTGGCATAAGTGCCCTGGTAGGTAGGTTGGCTATGCGGAAGGAAACGTCCAAGCGCTAACGACAATAAAACCATAATGCCTGCACCTGCCCCAAACATGATGCGCCAGCCAAAATGCGCACCCACATAACCGCTGATCGTTCTTGACAACAGTATGCCGATCAGCAAACCACTCATTACTTTACCAACCACTTTACCGCGTTCATGATCACCGGCCAGTTGTGCAGCCATGGGCAATAATACCTGCGGCACTGCAGAAAAAATGCCGGTGAAAAGACCTGCCATCAGCAATACTTCAAAAGAAGGAGCTATTGCAGACACTGACATGGAAATAAAAGCAATGCCCAGCATAACGAGGATCAGCTTTTTCCGTTCCACCTTATCGCCCAAAGGCACGGCAAACAGCAATCCTATGGTATAGCCCACCTGTGTCATAGTGGCCAGCAGGCTCACCGTGCTGTCGGGCACTTTAAAAGTCCGGCCTATTTCGGCCAGCAGGGGTTGGTTATAATAAATATTAGCTACCACGAGGCCGCAGGTAACAGCCATCAGTATGGTGAGTGAAGAAGAGATAAAGCGGCTGTCAGCCGGAGTATTCACAGTGTCGGTTGATGTAGTCATATCCTTAGTCCGCAAATTTACGATGGTACCGGCATACTCATGTCATCGGTGGTTTTAATCAATCTATCCCGGATAGCTACAGTTCATCGGTATGCCCTTTCCGCCAGGAGGGTCAATGGCTATATTTGGCTGATTTAACCACACGCATGCGCTCCATCTTCCTATATTGTTTATTGCTTTTATCGCAGTTGGCCGGAGCGCAATTGCGGAAGGACTACCTGTTTTCCAGCCTCGGCAGCCGCAATGGCCTTGTGTCTGAAGAAACGGTTGATGTGCAGCAGGATGAAAAAGGCTTTATCTGGATAGCAACAGTGGATGGTTTGCAACGTTATGAAGGCCGCCGCCTGCTTACATTCCGTCATATCGAGGGAGATGCCAGCTCCATTCCCAATGATAATATTGAAAAGATGCGGATTGATAAGAAGAACCGCATCTGGTTATTGTTTAATGAAAACAAGGTCGGGTATATGGATCCCGTCAATCTTGTTTTTCACGAAATTCCTGTACGCGCCTCTGTTAATATCACCAACACTTCCGTCAGCCAGCTTATTGTGGATGAAGATGGGGTTGTATATCTTTTATTGTACAGGGTTGGCATATTTGCGTATGATGAAGCTAAAAAAGAATTCAGTTCAAAGAACGTACCGGTACAGGTGCCTAAAGGCTGGAATCCTATCTACGTGCGGAAAGACAAAGCTCCAGGCATTTATTGGCTAGCCTGTGATTCTGGTTTGGTGAAATATGACAGCAGGAAAAAGAGCATGTTTTACCGCGATCAGAATGCCGTAAATGATCCGTTGATTGCGTTTGCCAGTGAACTCCGGTTTGTTACCTTTCTTACACCTGATCATTCAGGCCGCATTTGGCTGATGGCACATTCTCCATCAGGCATGATAAGCCTTCTTTACAGCTTTGAACCCAAAACCAATTCATTCAAGGAATGGAGTTGTGATATTTCTTCCATTGCAAAAAATCCCAAGCACCGTGTGCAGAATATACAGGAGCAATCAGATGGCACTGTCTGGGTGATGGGAAGCAACCTGCTTGCAGGTCTTAGCAAAGGAGCAGAACATTTTGAACTGATCGAGTCCAATCTTCCCGGGCCGTATTCAATAAGATATGATGCAGTCCGGAATATTTATGAAGACAGGGAAAACAATTTATGGTTGTGTACCAATAAAGGTGTTTTCCGTGTAAATCCTTCCGGTCAGTTTTTTCATGCAGTAAGCAATGCCAGGCCGGGAGAGGCTGCATTGCCATACCCGCAAGCCGTATCCGGAGTTTGCCAGACAAAAGAGGGAGATATAATTGTCAGCACT
>CBHEUU010000011.1:0-19422 GCA_965990355.1 uncultured Chitinophagaceae bacterium | reverse complement strand
CCTGTTACATTAGCTGATCCTAATCCACCGCCTGCACCAACCGTCAGCACAACGGCGCCGGTTTGCCAGGGAGAGAGTTTCCTACTCAACGCCAGTTCATCAGGAGGGTCTACTTATTCATGGACCGGCCCCAACGCATTTACGAGCTCTCAACAAAACCCTGTGATAGGATCTGCAGCACTTGCAGCGGATGGTATATATAATGTTATAGCTACATTGAACAATTGCTCTTCACTCCCTGCATCTATTGATGTAGTGATCCATCCACGCCCTCTTGCTCCGGTGTTGCCAAACACGGTAACCACCTGCCTGAATGAAACGATCCAACTTACTTCCTCCTCATCGTTTGCCGGCGCACTTACCTATTCATGGACAGGGCCGAATGGTTTTACAAGCAGCGAACAAAACCCACTTATACCAAACGCAACAGCAGCGATGGCCGGTACATATACCTTAACTGTCACATCCGTTACAGGCAGTTGTGCTTCACCATCAGCAACGCTTAATGTCGTCATCTTACCATTACCGAATATCAATAGTAGTTCACATATCAACCCTATCGGATGTGGCACCGCTACCGGCTCTATAATTTTGAACGGGTTAATCGCTAATCAAAGCTATACGGTTTATTACCGTAAGAATGCAGGGCCTGTTATTTCTGAGACCATCATCGCCAATAACGCAGGCAGTGTAATCATCGGTGGCATGACAGCCGGCGTTTACACAGATGTAATGGTGAGCCGCAACGGATGTAATTCAAACATTGCAGGACCGTTTATGCTGATCGATACAGCGCCGTTCTCCGTTCTCGCCCACACCAATTCACCACTTTGCGAAGGAAGTACGATCCTGTTGGATGCGGAAGTAACTACAACCGGTGGCGCTACGTATGACTGGAATGGCCCGAACGGATTTAAGAGCTCGATTAAGTCGCCTGTGATTACAAATGGAAATACTATACATAACGGCATCTATTATGTAGCCGTTACGATTGATGGTTGTACTGCCAATGACAGCATTACAGTTACTGTTTCGGAACTCACCATAGCAGGCACTACAGCACCAAATGCTGCTGTTTGCCGCGGGAAAAATGATGGAACAATTTATTTATCCGGGCAACTTGGGCAGGTTGTACGCTGGGAAGCCTCTATCAACAATGGTGCGAGCTGGACCCCTATCCAAAGTAATTCCCCTTTCTTACAATACAAAGACCTTACAATCACAACATGGTATCGTGCTCTCGTGAAAAACGGAGCATGTCAGGCATTGTACTCAAATACCACGGCGATTGAAGTGTTAAACACGGTGGAAAATGTCAGCTTCATGCCAAACAATCTCGGCTTTTGCACGCATGATACTACCATCAGGCTGAATGCTGCTTATAATTATACAGGCAGTGACCCTGTTACGATTTACTGGTATGTGAATGGACAAATTCGCAGCCTTACCAATCCGTTCGATCTGGATATTAATGTACCACTCAACAGCACGGCTAACGATGTAACAACAATACGTGTGCTGGTAGAAAACTCTTTTGGTTGCGGGGATACTTCCGCCGCCAGTACTATCACAGTATACCCGATACCGAAACTAGTACTAACAAAGGATAACGATATCAATTGCAAGCTTGCCATTTCGCATCTCAGTATATCGGGAGCCAGCACCTATTCATGGACGTCGACAGACGCAGCTGTGAATGGAGCAACTACGCCAAATCTTACTGTAACACCATCGGTCACCAGCACCTATTATGTTCACGCAACTTCTGCTGATGGTTGCGAAGCGAAGGACAGTATCAAGGTAATTGTAGATCGCAGTACTGGCAACGGCAGCTTTGAAATGCCCAATGCATTCACACCAAATGATGATGGACGCAATGACTGCTTCGGAGCAAAAGCCTGGGGTAATGTTTCCAATTTTAAATTCTCGATATACAACAGAAAAGGTCAATTACTATTTACCACTACGAATCCAAACGACTGCTGGGACGGGCGGTACAATGGGAAGCCACAGCCACCGGAAGTGTACGTGTACTGGATTGAAGCAAAGACTATCTGTGAGGAACGCACATTCCGGAAAGGAACCGTTGTGTTAATTCGTTAGAAAATGAACCCTTAAGTCGAAGAAAACGTCATTGCGAGGCGAAGAAAAAACGGTCTGTTGCAGGTACCCGACCCTCTCAGTCACTTATCTGGACTTTTTAGCAATACCCGGTCCAATTTTCTTCCGAAATTTGCACCACAATTAAACTTTATTTTTATGAACGCACAAACAACTATCCCATCACCAAAACAAGAATCTCTTAACCCCAATAAGGCCTTATGGGAAAAAGGCGATTTTATCAAAATTGCCTCCACCATGCGGGAAAGTGGCGAGCACCTGGTCAGCCAACTGGGTATATCTGCAGGAATGAAAGTGCTGGACCTGGGATGCGGCGATGGCACAACAGCCATTCCTGAAGCGCGACTTGGCGCTGATGTACTGGGAGTCGATATAGCGTCGAACCTCGTAGAAGCAGGAAACAGGAGGGCAAAAGCAGAAGGCCTTAAAAATTGTACATTTCAGGAAGGAGATGCGGCTGATCTGAAAGGCATTGAAGACGACCGCTTTGATCTTGTGGTAAGCATATTCGGAGCGATGTTCGCATCCAAACCACTTGATGTGGCAAAGGAAATGGTACGCGTGACCAAACCCGGCGGCAGAATTGTAATGGGCAACTGGATACCTGGTGATCCCACCCTGGTAGCGCAGATCCTTAAAATCAGTTCGGCTTATACGCCGGCTCCGCCAGCAGGCTTTATCAGTCCCATGATGTGGGGAGTGGAAAATGAGGTTATTGAGCGCTTTACGCAAGCGGGTGTACCAAAAGAAAATATTTCGTTTGTGCAGGACACTTTTACGTTTCGTGCGCCTTATTCACCAGCAACTTTCCTTGAAACATTCAGAACGTTTTATGGTCCGACCATGAACGCATTTGAGGCGGCCAGGCAGAGTGGAAAAGAAAATGACCTGCAAAAGGAGTTGGTAGAGCTGTTTAACAGATGTAATCAAAGCAAGGATGAGAACAGCACTCTGATACCGGCAACCTTTCTTAGGGTTACTGTTCAAAATTAATTACGATTGAGGGAACCACAGCATAAAACAAAACAGCCCGGACTGGTAAAATACCATACCCGGGCTGTTTAAGACAACGTCAGAACTTTTGTTAAGGTCTGATACGGACGGTTACGAATGCTCCAAAACCGATCATTCCTGTAACACCCTGGCCATTACCCAATCCTACAGCCGGAAATGCCTCGTATTTTGTTGTACCAACATAAATATCCGGTCCAAAATCATACGTATCTGCAGACACGAGTGGCTCACCGAAAAGCGCGACGATCTGGGCCGCAGTTACAGTGATAGTAGCAGGGAATGAGGTAACATTCGCCTGGAACAACTTTACATTACCTGCTGCTCCATTTTTCCTCACTACAACATCCACTTTTGTTGGTGCTGCCTGCGAAGGGAAATACATCGCTACTTTCACTTGTCCCTGGTACGCACCCTGGCTGGCAAGGAAAATGGTGTCAGCCGTTCCATTATTTTTTACAAGATTAGTTGTAATAACCGGCACATCTTCGATGCCTACTCTTTCCGGGATTGCACCATCATCCTTGGAGCAGGACGTCAACGCTGCAAGGGAAGAAAACACTACCGCCGTTAATATATTTAATTTTCCAAGTTTCATGATCTCATTGTTTTTTAGTTAAGTGAATTAAGGCTGCCAGAAAACTTTATAGGTTTCAGGTATTTTCTGGGGCGGCGCATTTGAATTCAATTGAATTTCGCCAAGGCTGAATGGCAATGACACAGGGAACAGGCGGTCATTTTGTACAGTAACAGCCGGACCATCAGGAGGGGTCACACTTGTTACTGATCCCACTGGAGCCGGATCAAACCGGACCGGGTAGCCGGTTCTTCTGTAATCAGTATAGTTATCAATCGGGTTCTCGATGCGGTTGATCCATTTTTCCGTCATGATATACTCCAGTTTTTTCGCATTGCTTCCTGCATCATACGCAGCCAGCACACCTGCTTTGTACGTGGTGGTGGCAGACAACGTTGCAATGACAGGAACAGTTTGGGGAGCACCTGCTGAGCCTGGGTTAACGGCAGCAACAACGGCATCAACATGGCGGAATGATGCATCAAGTGCGCTGCTAAAAACAGCTCTTGCATCACCGGGCGCAAGGCCAGCATGGATCAGTTCTGCTTCAAGATACAGGCGGTCTGCATAAGTAATGAATTCATGCGGGCGGGCACCAGTTCCTGCTTTCTGGGCACCGATAGTATTTATAGAAATTGCAGCGCTGTCATTAAAACGGCCGCCTGCAGGGAAAATACCTAACAGTGAATAAGTCTGGCTGTTGGAACCATCCCGGCAAGGTCCGGCTGAACCAAAAATGATGGTGATAAACCCACCGTCACGGTAATCGGTACAGTTCTCGGGTATTCCATTCGATCCGCCGATCTTTGATTTCTGGTTATAGATATAATAAGGGACCCGGGGATCCTCCAATCCTGTAAGAATATCCGGGTTTCTGCCTTTCATAATTTCATACAACCAAGGACTGGGAAGTTGACCACCACGTTGTGTAGCGTTGTAATCACCAAAAGCCGGGTGCCTGTCATCTGTTGCGCCGATTGGTCCGTAAGGCAGCATGAAACTTTCTGCCTGTGAGTTGATCAGTGTGGCAGGAGAAGCCAGCAAAGCTGTTACCTGTGCGGTTACATCCTGTACGAGTCTCACCTGGGTGTACATTTTCAGTTTGATTGTATTAGCCGCTTTAATCCAGTTGGTCTTGCTGCCCTTGTAAATGTAATCATCGTTACCGGGCAATAATTTGTTTACTGCAGGGTTGTTGATATCAGCGATTCCTTCATCAAGCAACGCGATCAGTTGCGGATAGATATCTTCACCCTTGTCGAATTTGGGTTGTGTAATCCCTTCTGCAAACCGGTCGTACTCAGAGTATGGAATATCTCCCCATACATCCACCATCATGCTCATTGTATAAGCTTTCAGGATTTTTGCAATGCCTGCATAAACAAAAAGACCTTCATTGGAACCCCGGTTAATGATCACATTAAGATTGGAGACAGCCGAATAAAGACCATTCCAGCCCGATTCACCTGCACCATACCTGTCCGCCCCAACGCGACCAGTAATCTGGTGCGTATACACACTCATGGTGTTGCCGAGTCCCGTACCAAGGGCAAAATTGCCTGCAATGTTACGTTCGGCAGCGCTTAATACCATTGATAAGGCTACAGAGCCGGGTGTTGCGTCGTTGGGATTCTGATTGACGTCAACAAATTTTTGACACCCGCTTCCAAAGACCAGGAAAGCGGAGAATACTGCAAAAGCATATATTTTATATCTACTTCTCATAATTGAAGTTTTGCTTGTGATTAGAAACTTACATTTAAGTTGACACCGAACCTTTTTGTACTTGGTGCACCACCGCTCTCAGCACCCTGTGTGCTCGCACCAACTACGGAGTTCATATCCGGATCGAAGTTGGTGTACTTTGGTACATTCGGAGCCAGGAACCAGAGGTTACGGCCATTTACAGATATAGTAATTGAAGAAGCGTTGATCTTCTTTGCCACCGAAGCAGGCAGTGTGTAACCCAGGCTAATCTCTCTCAGACGGTAAACAGTCGCATCCCACACTGCATATTCAAACGCACCATTTGTAGCAAAGCTTGCGCCCGAACCAGAAGTAAAGAAAAGATCATTCGTGGTTACCCTTGTCTGGTTCCGGATGGTTTTACCACCGCCATCGAGGAGTGGAACGTAGTGACTGAGACCGTCTGCGCCTGTAACCTGATTTGGATTACCATAAATACCGGTGATCACCGCATTCTTCTCTCTTATCTCTGTATCCCTGGTCACACCTCTTCCCAGCATACTATTAATAGTCTCGGAATAAAAATCACCGCCGATCGTAGCATCAAACAGTACGTTCAGATGAAATCCTTTATAAGAAAGACCATTGGTGATACCGAACTTATAGTTAGCATTGGGATCACCCACTTTCCCAGGATTTGGGTCCGCGAAAGGCATTCCTGAATTAGGATTGATCAGCAATTGACCATCGTCCGAACGGGCAGAGAATGATCCGCGCAGGTATCCATAAGGCAAACCGGCTTCGATCCAGTTATATGTGCTGAGCTGCGCCCGGGTAAGGCCGGGAAACAACTCAATAACGGTATTCCTGTTCCGGGTAAAAATTCCACGGACATTCCATTTGATATCCTTGGTTGAAACCGGAACAATATCCAGTGATGCCTCCCAACCTTCATTTTGGATCTTACCGATATTAGTAAAGTAAGTGCTATAACCGGTTGTGTTGGGCAGCGTGATACCGAAGATCAGGTCGGTAGAATTTTTGTTGTAGTAGGTAACTTCCAGTCCAAGTCTTCCTTTAAAGAAGCGCAAGTCAGAGCCAAGTTCAAGTTCGTTGGTGAACTCAGGAGAAAGATCCGGATCAAAAGTAGTTGTTCCCCTCGTTGACAAAGGTTGACCAAGAAAACCTAACGCATTCAGGCTAAAAATGGGGTCAACATTATAAGGTGCAGCATCCTTACCTACACGGGCATAGCCTGCACGGATCTTACCATAGTCGAGCCAATTGCTTTTAAGCTTTAATGCATCTGACCAGATAAGCGATCCGCTGAATGCCGGGTAGTAATATTGATTATTGTGCTTTGGGAGAGTAGAAGAAATATCGGTTCTTAACGAAGCAGTCAAAAATGCAAAGTTTTTATATCCAACAGTTGCATCGGCAAAGAACCCTGTAAAGCGCTGCTTATATCTTTCATCTGCATCAAATCTCTGACGGCGCGTATTTCTAAGGTTGAACAGGCCTGGAATAACAAAATCCACCCCGTATACCTGCTGGTCGCGCCTGTCCTGGTGACTGATCTCAGTTCCAAGATGGAAGTCAAAAGAGAAATCATTGGAAAGTTTCGGATTAAATGTTGCGATAAATTTACCATTGATCTCCTGTCTTTTTGCCACTACTTCGGTGATCGTACCCAGTACATTGTCTGCACCTCCATAGGAAGACTTGTCAATGATCTGATCACGGGACAAGACATAATTGTTAACACCAACAGTCACGTCCGTTTTTACCCAATTATTAAATTTATAGGAAGCCCGGAAAGTTGCTGTCAGGCGATCATCAACAGAGGTGATCACGTTATGATAAGCAGCCCATATCGGGTTTGTATACTGACCATCATTAAAACCTATCTGGACACCGGACCTGGTCTCTGAAGGATAACCCGCTATATCCCAGTTCCTGGCCATTGTATAGGTACGACCCCATTGTGATACGAAGTTTTGTGCGGCACCGATGAAACCACCTATCTGGGTAGATCTGGTATAAGCCATGTTCGCGCCGATCGTGAGTTTACCAACTGCGGTCTGCCCACCTACACTGATATTGTTTTTCTTGTAGGAAGAGTTAGTAATATAGCCGTCCTGATCGGTGCGGGACAAGGTAACATTGAAAAGAGAACTTCCCTGTCCTCCATTAAGGCCGATAGAATGCTCCATCAGGCTGCCTGTATTGAACAAGTCAGATACGTTATTCGGGTAAGCTTTATATGCGGCGCGTCCATTCGGGAAAAGTTCCGGATAAGCTGCGTACATGCTGGCCCAGGTTGACGCTGGAATAGAGTCTACGCCCGATGCAGATGTGCCGATAACAACACCACTGGCATTGTAAATAACACCCTGTCCGAATTTAGCACCCCATGAACCATTGGAGCCCTGTGTTCTAAAGTTAGCTCCTGCACCATAAGAGTTCTGAAATTCTGGTAGGTTAGATACCTTTTCAATACTGTAACCTCCCCTGTAAGTCACATTCAGTGTTTTAGCACCTCTGCTGGGAGAGCCTGATTTAGTGGTAATCATCACTACACCATTGGAAGCCCGTGAGCCGTATAATGCGGACGCCGCAGCGCCTTTCAATATACTGATGTCTTCAATGTCGTTAGGGTCGATGTTATTGAATCCGGAACCATAGGTACCACCACCGCTATAAGGGTTGCTGGTATTAATAAGCGGGTTACTGTAAGGTATCCCATCAACAACAATCAGCGGTTCTCCTGAGCCGAGAGAACTCACCCCCCTGATCTGGATCCGTGAAGCGGCTCCGGGTGCGCCCTGGCCAGCCCTGATATCCACACCCGGTACTTTACCAGCCAGTGTGTTGAGAACGTTAGGCTCAGATTTCTGGATCATGGTAGCTGGGTCAACTGTTACTACGCCATAACCCAGTGCCCTTTCGGCTCGTCTGATTCCCATTGCCGTTACCACCACTTCAGACAGTGATTGGGTGGTGGCCAAAAGTGTAACATTGATTGTGCCGGCTGAGGTAATAGTCGCTTCTTTCGGTTCGAAATTGACTCCGGAGACTACAAGTACATCTCCTTTTGAAGCATTGATGGTGAAACTGCCGTTGGCATCGGCGGTAGTGCCTGTTTTTACCACCAGGCTCAGGAGTATGGTTCGTAAAAACAAGCCGTTTTCTCACTTCATCAAGGTTGCGGAACTTTTTATATAAATGAAATGCAAGCGGCAATGCATGTGATTCATTCAGGTGATACACATCAGGAATCCAGCCCAATGCGTCCAGCAGCTTTGCACCGCCATCGCCCAACAAGATGGCTGCAGAAATCTTTGTTTCGGGATTTGAATCGTATAACTTATGACAAATGGTTTTTGCCAGGTAATCATTTTCGGGAACATCTGTACTTAAAAAGAAGACCGGCGCCGTATGAAATATTTCAGGAGCGAGATAGTAGGCCGTTGCAACAACATCATGTCCGAAAACTTTTACCGTTAGTTTTATGTCCGTCTTTTTTAAGAACCCGTAAATTTTTTCCTGGAACTGTACATCCATCAACTGATCGGCTTTTCTTATCTGGTCATAGTAGCCATATTTCCATAAAATACCAATACCAATAACCGGCTGTTTCAATTCATAGGCGCTGCGCATATGCGAACCGGCCAGGAACCCCAGCCCTCCGGCATAGGTTTTTAATGGTTGATGGATCGCGAACTCCATACAGAAATAGGCCGCTTTCTGCCGATAGCCGGGATCAAAATCATAAGGAAAACTAAAAGAAAAGCTCATTTCGCCTGATTTACCTGCCATCTTTTCAAACGAGGCAGCATGTCCATTGATTGCTGTATAATATGATCTGGCAGATGCTGTTTTTTCATTTCAGCCTTTGCTATTTCCATCATTCGTTGTAATGTCATACCAGGATCAGTGAAAGCTCCATCTTTGTAGCAATATTTACAATAGGTATCACTTTTAGATCCATCTTTTTCAGTGCCGCGGTCTTCGGGGTTATCAATTGGCATTGTACAACTCTGGCAAAACTTTTGTGTTTCCATATAAACTGATTTAAGGTAAATTTAAATAATACAAGTTATGGAAGCATCTTAATCCGTCTTACCCTCTGGTTCTTCTGAATCGCCGGCGTTTCCATCTTGCCACGAAGAAATGAATTATCAGTACAAAACTCCATCCTATGCTGACTGCCTCCAGCCACGCTACGCCCCATGCATCCCGTTGCAAATACTGGATCAGCCAAAGCAGGAATAAGGTAACGATGAATACCGCGAGATGAATGTTAAAACGCAGTAGCTCAGCCATATATTTCTGATAAATATTATAAAGCCTTTTTTTCATACACAGCTATTTTATTTCATTAACTGAGAGTCTATACTCCAATCTGTTTCATTTTAATTAACGTATAAAGTCTTTCCATTCCTGAAATAAACCGCCAGGCTGGCACAAACACCACAAGCTGTCAATAGCCAGGGGGAAGCGATCAGTAAAAGCCCGGTAGAAAAATGCGGATAAAAATAAACGATCATGGCTACCACCGTCATGATGCCATGAGCCAATATCATCTCCCTTACCCGCCGCGCTGCCCTGATTTGTTTCAAAGCTGGTAGCAGAAACAAGGTTGCCAAACCCATACACAAATAAGCCAGCGCATCAAGCGCCCAGAAAAGAGAGTGTGGAGATACGCGCAGATGTTCCACTGTCACATCTGTTCTACCGGCAGGAAGAACGATCGTCAACTGTACAGTATATACAGTCAGCGCAAATACAAGATAGGCAGTCGAGATTGCCACTGCTATACCAGACCATAACTTCTTTTGTGAAGAAAATGTTTGATGCAGAGCTACGATCATCACCAGGAAGGGAACAGTTATGCTCAGGGAAAACCCATAGATCAGCACTTCATCCCAGGGATAACTTATCAGTTTCAACACTTGCATGATCTGTGCTACGCCATAACCTATTATCCCCACCAGGGCGAGGGCTGCAGAAATGTAACCTGTTCTATAAATAAGCGGCATATTGTCTCAATTAATACAAGCAAGATAGCCACATTACATACAGCCAATACTGGCCAATACTCATGCCTGCTTATGAGGTTGATCATATACAGATTTACAGGGATTATGCAGTTTTGCTATAACTGTAATTTGATTAATCACTTATTGTATGCTGCCTACTTACGAGGAGATTATTGTCCGTTTACTGTTGTCGTTGTTCTGGGGAGGGCTAATCGGGCTGGAACGTCAATATCATCACAAGCCTGCCGGATTCCGGACAATGATCATGATCTCGATCGGATCATGCCTGTTTTCTTTTTTATCAGGCCTGCTGGGCGGGCCAGAAAATGTAAACAGGATTGCAGCCAATGTGGTTACCGGCATTGGATTTCTTGGTGCAGGAGTGATTTTCCGTTCGGTTAACCGGGTGAATGGTATTACCACGGCAGCAGCTATCTGGTCGGTGGCGGCAGTTGGGATGAGTATCGGTTCAGGTTATTATGTGATGGCTTCAATTGCTTCACTGTTTATCCTGTCTGTTCTTGCAGTATTGCCTTACGTGGAGCAAAAGATGGATAATTACCACTGCTTCAGGGAGTATTACATCATTTTTGAGCAGCATGGTGAAAAGAAAGAATATTGCCAGGAGCTGCTACGCCTTAACCATTTGAAATTCCGTATAATCAGGGAGAGTTGGTCGGCAGATTTATCAATCACCCTGGAAGTCTGGGGCAAGCCGGAAGATCACATTCGTTTTGTGGAGGCTCTTACAAAGAGTGATTCGTTCAAAAAGGTCGACTACAGCATCTAGCATTTCATTGCAAAAAAATCGTTGACTGCATGTGCATCATGGTTTGACCAATATCAAAATAGCTATTGATGGGGATCATTGCTGCTTGCTGTACGGAGATATAATTTCAATATAAAAATATGCGTATGAAAACGATCGTTGTTCCTACAGACTTTTCCGCCGTATCATCCAATGCGGCGCATTATGCACTAGCTCTTGCTGAGCGATTGAATACATCTGTAACATTGTTTCACACGTATCCAATCTCTTTCACTTTTTCAGAAACCCCGGTTCCGCCACAGGTTTTCGATACACTGCAGAATGATGCTGAAAATTTTCTTATGCAGGCCAAAGCAGACCTTGAGAAGGCAAACTCAAAACAAGTTGAGATAAAAACTTATGCCCGTCCAGGTTCTTTTCTTACCTGTCTGCAGGAATTCTGCAACGAGACAGCACCGTATGCAGTCGTGATGAGTTCCCATGGCCATGCAGGGTTGGAGCAGTTACTGTTGGGTAGTGAAACGAGTGCGACTGTCAGATATCTCCCCTGGCCGCTCATAGTTATACCTCGTGGTGCCAAATTCAAATCACCACGGAATATTGCCCTCGCATGTGATCTCCAAAACGTACATTCCACTGTACCCGCGCAGATGATCCGGAAATTGGTGGATACATTCAAAGCAAACCTGCTTGTGCTGCATGTGCACAGCGATGCAAAGAAACCTTACCAGGAAGATGTTATAGACGGCACAAGCGATCTGCGGGAAATGCTGGAAGATCTTCATCCGTCCTATCATTTTATTGACAGCAAAGATGTGACTGAAGCAATCCTTGACTTCGTTGAAAAAAACGACATTGATCTTCTTATTGGCTTCCCCAAAAAACACAATTTCCTGGAAAGCCTCTTCCATAAAAGCCAGTCCAGGGCCCTTGCCAAAGAAACGCTGGTACCTTTTATGACCTTTCACGAAAAATGAGTTTAGAAACGCGATTGCATGACAGGGATAAAAAACTTTCATGCTTTCATGTTCCCATCAATTTCATTACCATGGCAGAGCTCAGTTTGTGGCTGGACAGCTACGATGATATTTACTCTGATTTTGACGCCAGGACCTTACTTAAGAGACGCGTATCCGAAGATTTCATCCATGAACTTGAGATAGCATATAAGCGAAAGGATGAAAATACAGATTTGCTGTTAATACAAGTACCGGCGTCTGTCAGGAGCGAAACGGATGAAAAGCTGATCACCGAACGGCTGAACGGCTATTTCAATCGAGAGTATGATCTCGAGCTTCAGATATTAAAAAGAAATACAAAAAGAAACATTGTTTTCTTTTGCATAAGCATTCTTATCATGTCGCTTAATATCATTATCTCATTGTGCGCAGTAAATACACGGGATGTTCTTAGCCAGGTACGGATTCTGCTGGAACCTGCCGGATGGTTCTTTTTTTGGAACAGTCTTGAGTATTTCTTTTATCGCCGTCAGGCTGAAGTGCATAAAACACGGTTCTGGAACACGGTGGCCGGCTGGAAAATCCTTTTTAAATCTTATTAAACCATCCAGCTCACAGTCACCAATTCACCTGCAATACAGCCGGCATATTTCCTCTCGTCCGGTTCAGCCGGATGGTGACATTGCTCAGGTCATCCTTATACTTAACAGATTGTACCGGCATCAATTCTTCATTTGACCACTTCTCCCCTGTTCTTTTCCAAAGCATCAGTGTTACATAAACCTTACTCTTTCCTTCCAGCATGCCAGATGCATTGATGACTTTACTTTCCTCACTCACCGGGTTTACGCCTTTTGCTGCAGCAATGCTCATTTCTTTCCAACCATTAAGCGTAACCATGGCCAGTTGAAATTCTCCATTATCAATGATGTTAACAGCTGAACCATTTACCAGTCTTTTGCTTTCCCTGATCCCGGCACCAATATCCGGCAATGCATAATGACCCAGCTTAAATGACGTGATCGTATCACTTGTTATTTTATCCACTCTTAAAATACCATTTGGCAAAGGGATATCCGCCAGGCTCAACTTAATACCAGTATTGGTCTCAAGCACTGCATCCCTGTAGTAAATACCTTGTTCGAACCGTTTGAAATCATACAACCGCAATGGCTCCCATTCATTCTTCCTGTTACGGAAAATGTAATTCATGGAAACCACACCATCCACGCTGTCTGCCTGCCAGGGAAAAGCACTGTTATAAGATAACCGGTTATAATTCTCACTGGCCCTGAATGGCTCGTTTGCGCCAATCGCTTTCACCTTGCACCATGCCCTCACTTCAGCTGCACCAATATTGGGGTAATCAGTGATCAGTATATGTGAACTGTCCTGATATTTGTTATATACATTTCCTTTTTTCAATGCAGAACTCCAGTCGCCTTCATTTTCTGTTGCTTTCCAGAACGGATTATCTTCCGGTATCATCAACCCCAGGAATATCTTACCCATCCAGAAAACACTCCCACGGCAGCTATAAGGCTGAACGGCCGGTTCAAATGCTCCATAAAAACCGAGTGTTGGAATATTATCACTAAGAAAATGCGGGTGGGCTACAAACTGAAGCATAACAGAAGAAGCAATCCTTCTCATCCATCCATAGTTGATGGAAGCATCATTCTCCAATCCCATTAAAGGAAAAGGAACTGCAGCGGCCATTCTGTAGCTCATGCTTCTTCCCCACATAATCATTTTACCGTCCCTTGCAAACAGGTATGGATAATTCAATTTTACTTCCTTAAAATTCTTCATGATCTGAGCAGCATATTCCGGGTAATACTTTTTCCCGAAAAATTCCACCCATAAAGGACCATACATCTGGAAAGCCCACATGCTGTAATAATCATAGGCAGGTGCATCATTGTACCATCCGTTGCTGCGGTAATGTTGCAATGTCTTATCGAGGTATTCTTTCAGTAATGCTTCATTTACTGCATATCCCCTGCTCTTGAAAAAACTCAGGACAAAAATGTTGAAGTATTTCCAGTTAGACCCTACCGTTTTCCCATCACCATAACTGAGCATGGTTGCTGCCAGGGAATCTTTTTGTTCCTTTGTAAGAGGATCAAATAAGATCTCCGGTATATAGAATAATGAAACGGCTAAACCGCCAAACTCAACCAGTGTCTGGCTCGGGCCACCACCTTTTGCCTGTGGTTTTATATAAGTAGCACTGGCAGGGTTCAGCAATTGGACGATCTGATGACGGTAATAATCTGCTACCCTTATGCTGTGGCATTGAAGAGCAGGATCTTCTTTTAATAATGGCGCAGCTATAAACAGCGTGCGGCACAATCCTTCCAGTTTTTCCGTTCTCTCCTGTCCAATATTTCTTGGATAACTTTTTCCCGGTTGCTTAGGGAACTGCATGGGATCATCCAACTGGTCTATATAACTGAATGCTCCATTCAATAGATACAGCGCTGCATCTTTCCAGTGCTTCCTCGTCATTCCGGTAAACGGGCTCAGATGATTGTCGGGCTCCTTTACTTTGAAGACCGGCTGATTGGGCACACGCTTCTGCGGCAATGTATCCTTCTGATACACTCTTACATAATCAATTTCAAATTTCTGAGGATATTCCGTTTTGGATGCATCTCCTCCATTCATACCTCCCAATGCGAGATTGAGCAACATGTAATGTGGTTGCTTAAAAGGATTGAAACCACTGCCATCTTTATTGGTTAAAAGGTCAAGTCTTACTTTATTGAGCAATATATCATCCACGAATAGGGCGATGTATTCTTCTGTCCAATCCATTCTCCAGGTATGAAATTGATTGGCCCACGCATTCCCTCCGAGTGAATCTGTGGAGAATGTATTGCTGAACCATTCGGCTTTTTCGTTGGCACCGAGACAGGCAATATTAGCCAGCAGCTTCCCACGGTAATATTCCATGATATCGATCTCCCCATTGCCAGGCCAGCGCTTGTCTATTCCCAGTGTCCACCAGGCAGGCCAGATGCCATCCCTGATGCTGATCCTTCCTCTCATTTCAAAGCGTCCGTATTGCCAGGTCCGCTTGCCATGGGTAATAAGACAGGCGGAAGTATATTCGATCTGTTGTCTCTTTCTCCGCCAGTCATTGCTGCCCTCAGCATAACGGGGATTCAGTTTAGTCTCCTTCTTCGCTTCAATCACCAGTAGTCCATCCTTACAGACAGCATTTTCAGGTTGATACCACTGCCATTCTTCATTTCGTACAAAGCCTCTTTCATAATCCCAATTGGAAGAATCCGGTCTTCCCTCTTTATTAAATTCATCAGCCCACACAAGCCTGTAACCATCTTTGTCTTTCACAGCAGGTGCCTGTGCCGAAATGTCGCCGGATACAATACCCAGGATACTAGCTATGATCGCTATGTTGAAAAAAAACTTCAAACCGGTTTATTTTAATTGATCAAACTGATAATATAGCTATAGGTATATTTCTTATCCAGCAGACGGTACTGCTCATGCGGCAAAGCACCCCAGCTATCGTCACCTCCTATACCTCTTTGGTTCAGGTCAACCTGCACAAATACAGCATGCGCTGGTGGAAGATCGGTCGGATGCTGCTGCTTTTTGGTCAATCCCGGATCGAGATCTTCCGTTGAATGATTGAGTGCGCTGAAACAAACAGGCTGCACTCCTTCAAACATCACGCCTTTTCCTTGCTCATTTGTAAGAGAGAACCAGCGTACATCCGTTTTATAACCACTTTCCTGGGGACGGATATATCCATTATAATACTGGTGCTGTACATTATCCTGGTACAAACCAATAAATGCAGATTCTTTCCTGTCGCTATAATTCTCCCAGGGACCACGGCCATAATATTGCAAACTGTCAAGCCTTCTATCCAGTCTTAAACGCATACCGAAACGTGGCAGCTCAGGCAGGTCGCGGCCTGTCATATCCATAGAAGCCGTTAGCCTGATACTTCCATCATTCCTTACAAAATATTCTATCGTATACGGTACTGCAATTGCAGTAAGCTCATATTCCACTTTTACAGAAATACCTTCACTTGTCTGTTCACCTGCAGTGATGCTTTTTATTTTTCGCAACTGATGTGCATTGCGCCAGATGCCAAGCCTCGATGGCATATCATTTCCGAAATCATTATCTGTTGGTGCACGCCAGAAATACGGCTCAGGAAAACGGTCGAGAGACACACCTTGTTTCGATTTATAATTTCTGACAAAGCCTTGCTTCAGATCTATCTCACCACTGATATCACCCGACTGAAACTCGAGTTTGTTTTCGCTCTTTTTTATCTGCAATGTTCCTGTTACAGTTTTTGTTTCGGCAAAATAATTACCTGCTATTTTGAACTGCTCTGTAGCCACTACATGACCAGCTTCCAGCAATCCTGTTGTTTTTTTAACCGTTGCTGACACAACCAAAAACGTTTCACCTGCACCTGTATTCATCCAGTCACCAGGTATGGAGATTTCTTTTTGCTGCCCCGGGGCAAGTGTCACTGCAAATGGTCCTTCTTTAATTTTTTTTCCGTTTGCATACAATTGCCAGGTAAAATCAAACTGGTCAAGATTAGTGAATGCAAACAGGTTGCTGATGCTGATCTTTCCTGCAGTGAGGTCTTTAGCAGCAAAGGCAACAGGTTGATATACTTTCTTTACTTCATAAGCTCCCGGGTCGGGCGTACGGTCGGAACTAAGAATACCATCAGCCACTCCGTTCTCATCATTCTGCCAGTAGAACCCACCGAGATCACCGCCATAAGCCCAGAATGCTTTACCATTATCATCTTTTGTTTTAATGCCCTGGTCAACCCAATCCCAGATAAATCCTCCCTGCATACGGGGGGAAGATTGGATAATGTCCCAGTATTCGCGGAAGTTGCCATTGCTATTGCCCATCGCATGTGCGTACTCACACATTATATAAGGACGTTGTTTGGCATTATCAGCCGCATACTTCTTCATGTTGTTGATAGAAGGATACATGGGACAAACAATATCCGTGTTCCAGTCTTCACCAGCCTGTTCAAACTGTACCGGCCTTGAAGGGTCCCGTTGCTTTATCCATTTATATGCATCATGGAAAACAGGTCCGTTGCCACATTCATTACCCAATGACCAGATGATAATGGACGGGTGATTCTTATCCCTTTCCACCATCCGCTTTTCGCGATCCATATGCGCCGGTGCCCACTCCGGCAGGTAAGCGGGATGTTTTGTTTTATCGAACCATGACTGGAATTCTGCTCCCATACCATGCGTTTCAATATTAGCTTCGTCTACAATATAGATACCGTATTGATCGCATAATTTATACCATAAAGGATCATTAGGATAATGGGAACAACGGACCGCATTGATGTTAAACTCTTTCATCAACCGGATATCTTTCAGCATCACTTCTTTCAATGGCACGTGGCCATTCACGTCATCATGTTCATGCCGGTTCACACCTCTTACTATGAGCGGCACACCATTCACCAGCAGTTGTGCATTCTTGATCTCCACCTTCCGGAATCCTATTCTTGCACCTGTAAAGGTTGTTTCACCCTGCGCGTTTTTTAAACTGATCACGCATTGGTAAAGATTGGGATATTCACCACTCCATTTCAACACATTGGCGATCTTTCCCTGCAGGCTGATGGTCTGGAATGAATCAGCCGTTGAAGTAAAAGAACGTTCCTGTTTGAATACCTGTTTACCAGTTGCGTCAAACAGGCTAATCATTATGCTGTTTTTACCAGCTGCAGCCTGGAAATTCCTGACAGTGACATCTGCACTGAATAATCCATTTTTATATTGTGCATCAAGATCAGGCCGAAGGAAAAAATCCCAGATGGTTTGCTTTGGCAATGCATAGAGATATACATCGCGTTCGATACCACTCAACCGCCAGAAATCCTGGTCTTCCAAATAGCTTCCATCATGCCAGCGGAATACCTGCACGGCCAGCAGGTTCTTACCACTGTGCAGGTATTTTGTTATATCGAATTCTGCCGGTGTTTTAGCAGCTTTCGTCATTCCTACTTTTTGCCCGTTCACATATATAAATGCACAACCGGTGATGGAACCGAAATGGAGGATCACTTCCCGTCCATCCCATTTATCAGGAACAATAAACTCCTTACGATAAGTACCCACGGGGTTATCAGGCCCTATCATAGGTGGAGTCTTTGGATGGGGGTAAACAATGTTGGTATAAATGGGAATACCAAATCCTTTCAGTTCCCAATTGGAGGGGACAGGGATCTCCGTCCACTGCTTTGTGTCCAGGCCCTCACGGTAAAAATCTTTTATACGGTCTGCATACCTGTCTACATAAGTAAACTTCCACGAACCATTCAGTGATTGATAAAAAGGAGAGCGGGCATAATCATCCGATCCCACGTCTTCCTGGTTATTGAATAACATAAAACTGGCATGCGGTGCTTCTTTATTTACATCAGGCAGAACAGGGTTTTCCCAATCATTGGCGGCTTGCTGCGAAAAACCATTCAAATATAGCAGTAGCGTACAAGCTGCTGCAAACAAACATTTCAAAATTCTTATCATATACAACTACTGATTAAATCCGGTGATTTTATTTAACTATAAAAATGAATAATGATTAAATAAACCCGCTGTAGATACAGCAGGTCTTTCTAACGATTGCTGCTTATGAGGACATCTAAGTTTTATTTTTTGGTTGTTGATTTATCCAACTGCCTGTACATTTCACAAGCGGCGAGCAAAAACGCGCCAACGCCAAAATTGGATGTTGAGTTCTTATCAACGACCTGTCCGGGAATAGCCCTGTCACCAATTGGCTGCACATAACCAATCTTTCCATCAGGCTGCAGTGAAGTACTTACCAGGAAACTCCACCCCTTCTCTGCTGTTGTCAAATACTCTTTTTTATCAAGTATGCCATGGTTAATGCCCCAGAGTAATCCATAGGTAAAAAAAGCGGTGCCGCTTGTTTCGGGACCCGGCGCATGTGCTGAATCAAGTATGCTTCTTGTCCAATAGCCTCCCGGTTGCTGTGAAGTACGAAGTGCCTTCGCCATTCTCTTAAATCTTTCTACATAAAAATTGCGTTGATAAGCAGATGAAGGAAGATCACCGATCACCTTTGCCAGTCCTGCGAATACCCAGCCATCTCCCCTGGCCCAGAAATCTTTTTTGTTATTCACCGATTGATTGTTAGGATACACATAACGGGCATCCCTGTAGTATAAACCCTCCTCTGCAT
>CBHEUU010000010.1:0-19476 GCA_965990355.1 uncultured Chitinophagaceae bacterium | reverse complement strand
ATTGGTATATACACAGGCTGAAGCCAACAATATTGAACAAACAGTGCATGTACGTTTTGCACCAACACAAAGCGGGCAAAACTTTACAGGAAGTATTTCTTTCAGTATGGATGATACTTCTGCAACAGTGAATCTTGCCGGTTCCAGCATCGATCCGCTTACCACGCTGGAAGTGGTGAACTGGAATGTTGAATGGTTTGGCAGTACGCTGGAAGGGCCCACAAACGATGATCAGCAGGAGCAGAATGTGAAAACCATTCTGCAGAATATCAATGCAGACGTATACGCCCTTGCTGAAGTAGTGAGCGAAGAAAGATTGGCAGAAATCGTAAACCAGATGCCGGGATATGCTTATGTAATCAGCAATTATGGATCACATACCAATACAACAGTGAATCCGCCATCTGCATTAGCACAGGCGCAGAAGCTTGCTTTCGTGTACAAAACTTCTGTACTGAGCAATATCACTACCACTCCTTTATTGTCGCAAGGCGTCAACTCTGCTGCAGACATCAGCAATCCTGCTTACAATTACTGGGCAAGCGGCCGCTTCCCTTATATGATGAGTGCGGATGTAACACTTAATTGCGTAACGAAAAATGTTAAGTTCATCCTGCTTCATGCAAAAGCCAATACTTCGCCCACAGCAACTTCATATGACAGAAGGAAAAGAGGTGCAGATACATTGTACCAGGTGCTCAATCAGCAATATCCAAATGACAATCTCATCATGCTCGGCGATTTCAATGATGATCTTGATCAGTCTATCACTGCTGGTTTCACTACCACTTCCTGGAACATATTTGTATCAGATGCTACTAATTATTCACCATTGACATTGCCGCTTAGCCTTGCAGGCAAGAAATCAACCGTGAGTTATAATGATGTGATCGATCATGTGATCGTATCCAATGAAATGGATGCTTATTATATGGATTCAACAGCAAGCATTCTGAATGATGTGACCAGTCTGGTAAACAATTATGGTTCTACTACGACGGACCACTACCCGGTATTCTCGCGTTACAGGTTCAGCAATAGCACTCCTCCTGTTATTACTGTTTGCCCCACAGCAACACCTTTCTGTACAAACAGCA
Source organism: uncultured Chitinophagaceae bacterium (assembly GCA_965990355.1). Classification (GTDB taxonomy): domain Bacteria; phylum Bacteroidota; class Bacteroidia; order Chitinophagales; family Chitinophagaceae; genus Terrimonas_A. Next base: position 18,379 of record CBHEUU010000010.1, on the reverse strand, counting down.
ATGGCAATTATTCCATTCCTGTATTGGAAGCAACGGATGATTGCGGTGCAATTACCTATAGTTATGCCATCACTGGCGCTACAGAACGCAGCGGCAATACGCAGGATGCAAGCGGACATTTCAATACCGGCACCAGCATCATCAATTGGACAGTAAAAGATGCAGAAGGCAATATCAGTACCTGCCAAACTACTGTTGTAGTGAATGCCCTGCCTGAAGTGGCTATACCAGATGCATTTGCATTACCATCAGGCACAGAAGCAAATACCGTTTACATTGGATATACACCAGCTTCTTCTCTTACATTAACAGCTGCCGTCAGTGGCAATGCCGGTGATTATTCTTATAACTGGTCGAATGGTGCTGTTACAGCGGGCACAAGTGTAAATCCAATCGCAACCACCACCTACAATCTTACAGTAACAGATACTAATGGTTGCCAGGCAACCGCCAGCAAAACTGTATTGGTAAAAGATATCCGTGGAGGCAGGAAGTTGGATAAAGTGATCATCTGTCATAAACCAGGAGATGCCAATTCCACGCTGGAGGTAAATGAAAATATGGTGGCGGGTCATCTTTCCCATGGTGATGCATTGGGAAGCTGCGGCCCTGTACCGGATTACCCGGCATTGAAGGTTACAGTAAGTCCCAATCCAACAACTACCAGTTTCCTGGTTGCACTGAAGGGTGGTAATCCTATGCAGCCGGTAAGCATGAAAGTGTATAGTATCCTGGGAAGGCTGATTGAGCAGCGTCAGAATTTGCAGACCGGGCAATCGTTCCGGATTGGAGCGGATTATAAGCTCGGGCTTTACCTGGTTGAGTTTGGTCAGGGAAGGGATAAGGAGGTCCTGTTGTTATTAAAACTAAGATAGGAGCATGATTTTGATTAAAAATACCACCCTGGTTTCCGGGGTGGTATTTTTTTTAAGTGTTTGATTGTCATATGGTTGAAATAAAAGTCTATTTGTCTTAATTTCGAGGGTTGTTCCTTTTCCCGGTAAACGGGAAAAATAGTACCCCTGCCCTTCTCCTTCTCCCCTTAATTCCTTACTTTTGCAGCCCCAAATCTGTATTCGCAGATTTCCTTCTGTCCGCAGGAGGATCCAATGGAAAAAATCGAATTATTAACCGCGTCCGCCGTAGCCTTTGCGAAGGCGGAACAAAAAAAGAGGTAAATGAACAATTACGAATTGATGGTGATCTTTACCCCGGTATTGAGCGATGACGAGTTCAAGGCAGCACAGAAAAAATATGTTGCCCTTGTTACCGAAAACGGTGGCTCTGTTGTAGCTGAAAATCCCTGGGGTTTGAAATCACTGGCGTATCCCATCCAGAAAAAAACAACCGGTTTATACTGGGTACTGGAGTACACTGCGCCGTCTGACTTCAACGAGAAGTTGAAAATCCAAATGCTGCGCGATGAAAGCGTTCTTCGCCAGTTATGCACTAAACTCGATAAATACGCCGTCGAGTATAATGCTAAGAAAAGAAGTGGTGTAAAAACAGGAACCGAAAAAGCAGTGGAGGCTTAATCAGATGGCAAAGAATGAAATTAAATACCTGACCGCCATTAAGAGCGACAAAAGAGTTAAAAAATTCTGCCGCTTCAAAAAATATGGCATCCGTTACATCGATTATAAAGATGTAGAGTTTCTGAAAAAATTCCTGAACGAGCAAGGTAAATTATTGCCCCGCCGTCTTTCCGGAAACAGCCTGAAATATCAGCGCAAGGTTTCTGATGCGGTGAAAAAAGCACGTCAGATGGCATTGTTGCCTTACGTAACAGATCTTTTAAAATAGGCCCATCCCTAACCTCGTCCGCCTTTGCTTCTTATCTGCCATAGTTTTAACGAAGGCAGAAAGCTTCGGCCGGCAAGGGACAATGAAGCCTGTTATTCATTGGGATAAAAAAATATAGAAATGGAAATCATTTTAATTCAGGATGTAGATAATCTCGGTGCCGCCAATGAAGTGGTGAAAGTAAAAAGCGGTTATGCCCGTAACTATTTACTGCCCCGCCACCTCGCTGTAGAGAACAGCCCCAGCAATAAAAAACAACTGGAAGAAAGGTTGAAACAAGTGCGCAAGAAAGAAGAGAAGATGCTGGCTGAGATCAACAGTGTAATCGCTAAACTGAAAGAAGCTCCTTTGAAACTGGGTGCTAAAACAGGTACAAGCGGTAAGATTTTCGGTAGCATCACATCCCTGCAGATCAGCCGTGCGATCCGTGAGCAACGTGGTTATGAAATTGATCGCCGCAAGATTCACATCACTGATGAGGTAAAAGAATTAGGCAACTACAAAGCCAATATCGACTTTGGCAATGGTCACTCTACTGAGGTTGAACTGGAAGTTGTAGCAGAATAATTCTTCCCAAAAAATACCCAAAAAAGCTCCTTCCTAAGAGGGGCTTTTTTCATTTTCGCCCCTAAAAACCAAGCCCTTAGCGCCAAACGCCGCTCCCAGCAAGGGCTTCAGCCAAATAATTTGATATATGTCAGAAAAAAATCTCTACATTCGTAGTGATTTGGTGTTCTGTACAGTGTCACAAGTCCTGAACGTTTCGAAAAACCGATAAATGTTCATTGGTTACTGTCAACTGTTAGCACTTTTTGTTTTTTAAAAATTTCTCAAAATGAACATTTACGTTGGAAACCTCAGTTGGAACCTGAAAGATCAGGATCTTTCAAACCTTTTTGCTTCACACGGCGAAGTTATCTCTGCCAAAATCGTTCTCGACAAATTCACTAACCGCAGTAAAGGTTTTGGATTTGTTGAAATGGCTAACGACGACCAGGCTCAAGCTGCTATCTCTGCTTTGAATGGCACAGAAGTAGATGGCCGTAACATCGTTGTTAACGAAAGCCGTCCTAAGCCTGAAGGCAGCGGCGGTGGTGGCGGATTCAAGAAAAGAAGCTTCGGCGGCGGTGGCGGCGGTGGCGGCTTTAAGAAAGGCGGCTCCGGCGGCGGTTATAACAAAGGCGGCGGTGGTGGATACCGTGACCGTGGTGGATACAGCAACGATTATTAATCTTACTATATTCATAGAAGTGAAAGTCCCGTTTAGAGCGGGACTTTTTTTGTGTTGTTACTTTTACTTTTTTGTCTTGATGCAAAAAAGTAACAAAAAAAATCAAGGCTGCAGAAAAATGGCTAAAAATTACGAAGTAAGCTGGGCACGCAGGGAACTCGCTTCGGATTTACGTTTTTGTTGAAGATGCCACGGGCTCAAACAACCCTGCGCGCCTTCCTGCTGCGCAGGAAGCAGCTTACTTCGCAATTTTCTTAATGCCCTTTTTCTGAGGCCGTCGCAGCCCGGTGACAGTTGACTTGTTAATTGTTGAGTGTTGATTTATTGCTACAGACAGGTGTTCTGATGTTTGACGACATTATTATCAGCAATGAACAGTTATTTTACTTAATGGCTGGTTACGTATCTCTTCTTTATTTCGCAGTATTATTAACGAAAACATATTATCGCCTAAGGCGTTTATTTGCAGTAATCTATAGTTTAGAAAAAACATGCTGTGTATATTAGAATTATTCTAATCCGTTTAGCCCCTCAGAATCAGCATATATTTCCTACCTTTCAATTAGCCGCTATCTGTCCTTTCAATCAGGACCTGCGGACAGGCCGATTTTTCAGGCCCGATGTTTGACAAAAAAAGGCGTGTGTAGATTGTGCCACAGGCATTACTACTGACCGAGCGCCATTTATTTAATCTTAAACCAGGAGGAGAACGCCCATGCTCACAGTGATTATTCCAGCACTGAATGAAGAAAAAACTATTGCACAGGTAATAAGGTTCTGTTTATCCGAGGCGGGTGTTTCAGAAGTGATTGTTGTGGATGACACATCAGAAGACAATACTGCATCCGTTGCCCGTGAAGCTGGCGCCAAAGTATTGATCAGCGTCGCGAGAGGAAAAGGCATTTCCATGAAAGAAGGAATTGACGCAGCTTCCAACGAGTATATTGTTTTTCTTGATGCAGATATTGATCCCTACCCTGAACAATCTATCAGCAAACTCGCAACACCGCTATTGGAAGATAAAGCTGACTTTGTGAAGGGTGCTTTTGCCAGGAATGCAGGAAGGGTAACCGAACTCGTAGCCAAGCCATTACTCACCATTTTATTTCCGGGCCTTGCTCATTTTTCACAACCCTTGAGCGGGATGATAGCAGGGAAAAAAAGTTTTTTTAAGAAAATAGAATTCTTCAACGACTACGGGGTAGACATAGGCATACTGATTGACATGTATCTTATGAAAGCCCGTGTGGAAGAGGTGAATATAGGTTATATCGAAAATAAAAGTAAACCGTGGGAGGCCCTGGGTAAAATGAGCCGTGAAGTGTCGCGTGCGATCCTTAGTAAAGCACAACGACAACATAATAATGAATTATCAATGGAAAGTGTAAATTCGTTGGAGACCATCCAGCGGGAGATGAATAATGTGTTAAGGGAAAATCTTTCTTCTTATCACAAAATGCTTATCCTTGATATGGATGATACGATATTGACGAAACGGTTTATCAATGAATGTGCAGACGCGTTTGGATTTCGAACTAAATTAGATGAGCTTCGTTTTAATGAAAAGGACCCTATCATTCTCACCAAAAGAATAGGGCTATTGCTAAAGAACCGTACTATGGACGAATTGCTGCATGTGATCAGCAATATGGAAATGGCAGAGAATATCAAGGAAATGGTGAAACACTATAAAGAAAGAGGATACCTGGTCGGCATTATAAGTCATAGCTACACACTTATTACAAATTATGTGAAACAACAGATAGGCGCTGATTTTTCCATGGCTCATCAACTCGAGTTCTTTGAAGGAAAAGCTACTGGTGAAGTAAGCCTTCCTTCTTATTTCTTTGGATCGCCGGAAAGTATATGCGGACATTCATTTTGTAAAACAAATGTGATGCAGCATGTGTGTGAGAAATACAATGTGAAAATGAAAAATTGTATTGCAGTGGGCGACAGCAAAGATGACCGGTGCATTATTACCTATGCCGGCAAAGGCGTAGCCTTCTGCACTACTGACGAAATGCTGGAAAAGATCGCTGATAAAAATATCAGGGAAAGAAATTTCGAGCCCATGCTAGCGCTCGCCTGATGAAAACAACTATTATTGGTCACTAACCAAAAATTAATGCCTATGCCAAACAAATTGTATAACATCCTTGTTCCCATTGATTTTACTTCAAAAAACAAATGGGCCATCACGAAAGCCGTAGAGCTTTCCAACACCTTTCACTGCAATGTGCACCTGGTGTATGTATCCAGTGGGATGAAATCTTCCCTGCACAGAAGCAGGAGCAAGAACCAGGAATCTGCTTTGAAGAAACTGGAACAATTGAAAGCGGTTTATAAACAACAGTTGTGTGGCGAAGGTGTTTTGGAAATAAGCGTGCTTTCAGGCAACCAGCAGCAGCAATTGGCCAATTATATCCAGCAATATGAAATGGATATTGTTGTCACCGGATTATCGAAATTCAACCTGCTGCACCGTATTGCTTCTTCCATATCCATCAGCCGGCTGGCAAAGAAATCGCAGATACCTGTATTAGCTGTTCGTTCAAGCGGACTGGTTTGTCATTATAAGAAAATCGTATTGCCTGTATCAGGTGAGCTGCCTATGCGGCAGATAAGACTGGCAGCTTTGCTGGGCAGGGCATTCAAATCCACTGTTTACTTTGTGTCGCTGCGCAAACATGCCGACAACAAAAACCAGAATGTGATCGATACGGCATTGGAACTGGTGCAAAGCATTTCCACGATTCCTGTGCAATGCTTCCTGCTGGAAGGTCAAAACCTGGCTAAAAGCACGCTGGAATTTTCCAAGAAGATCAATGCCGACCTGATCATGGTCAACCCGGTAAAAGATTTGCAATTACCAGGTTTATGGAACCGTCTAACGAATAAATTGCTTTCGTATGGATCGAAGATACCAGTGGTAACTGTTAATGAATCAACCAGAAATTAGGAGTACCAATAGTTAAAAGATAAGAGCCTTGAGCAGGAATTCATTTCCATACTCACGGCTCTTATCTTTTAACGCATCACTATTGAACGACCCTTATTGTTCCGGCTCCATTGTAAGAATGATATTCCCCATTATACATCGCATCGGCGCTTACCGGCCCCATTTTGTATTGGCCGGGTGATACAGCCCTCACTGCGTAATAATAAGTTTGTTTGTTTCTATTGGCATCCACAAAAAGGTGGAGACGGTCATCCCTTACATCAATAGAAGTAGGATTAGACGCATCCTTGATCCAATCCATTCCCGGTATCTCTTTTGTTCTTGGATTTTCGATCTCGAAACCAGCCGGCAGCAGATCTGTGATAACAATGTTCTCTACAGAACCGGAGAATGTTTTTTCCAGCGTAATGCCAATTATGACCAGGTCATTTTGTTTAAATGTATTTCCTGAAATAGCACTACCAAAACGATCATAGAAACGCTTTCTTACTTTGATATAGCTGTCTTCTTCTTTATATGCTCCGCTGACACTGATGCCTTCGGCCTCCCATGAATAATACAGGTTGCCACTTCCCTTGGTCACCAGTTCCACTTTAGTTCCTTTCAAAGCAGCTTTGTCACCACGCCACTGCCCTCCGTCTATTTTGGCAATTGTTTTTCCATCCACTTTTACTTCTGCGGTTACAGTGGAGTTGTTGGCACTGCGTGCCAATTTTCCCAAAGCCAGGAAGGCAAATGCTCTTTCCTGTGTACTAAGCCAGGCACGTGTCTTCAGTTTATTGCCTACATGCTTTGCCATCACTGGCACTTGTTTATTACCCGGATCCACTTCAATCAATGCATTCAATGCAATAGCTTCGTCCCTTATGTCTGAATAATAACTTCCCCCTGTTTGTGCCACAGATTCTTCACCAGTGAAAGAACCAGGCAGCATGGCAGTGAATGATTTTTTATCTCCTGCAGTGGCATAAGCGGCAGACAACAGGTAGCGGCTGTCCAATGCTAATACAGCCGGGTTGGCTTTATAATAGTTCATTGCAGGGATATTTGTTCTTCCTGCCAATGCCAGCACATACAATCCATAAGCCACTTCTTTAGGGGCGATCTTCTTCTGCTGGTCGCGGTTATAATAATACGTGATCGTTTCTTTGTTCTTCAAGCGGTTGTTCACATAACCAAGCATTGTTTCCAGCAGGCTGTTATCTACATCAAAGCCGGCTTTTCTTGCTTCCAGCAGGAAGTGGGCAGCGTAGATCGTCGTCCACCAATCTTCTCTTCCTTCTCCATCCCATAGTGTAACAGCTCCATTATATAACTGCCGCATCTTGATTTTCCGGATTGCCTCCAGGATATTCGCATTAGCGTTTAATTTATCTTTTCCATTCAGTTGCATCAGTTCCACCATATCGCCATAATACAATTGAGGGAATGCTGAAGAAACAGTTTGTTCAGTACATCCATAAGGGTATTGCACCAGGTAACGCAATTGATCTCCCAGTTCCAATACCGGCGAGCGGCTCACCACGAGATTGTACTCAGTGCTGCCCGGCATAAAATCACCAAGACCGATATTGACCGGCTGGCTACTTCCACCAGCGATCACTCCGCTTCCTGTACGTTTCTGCAAGGTGGAAGGTGGACGGATACTGATCTCGGTAGCATCTTCAAACTTCTCGCCGGCACCATTGGCCAGTATCTTCACTTTACCTATGCCAATCACAGGATCAGCCACAATCCTGAAAGAAGCTCTTGCCTCAGATTTTGCAGCAACAGGCAATGATTCAGAAGCACCGCCTACAACTTTAATGCCTCCTTCTACTTTGATATTAGCCGATACAGTAGTGGCTTTATCTGTTGTATTGCTTAGTGTCACCGGCACATTCACTGTATCACCCGGACTGAGGAAACGTGGCAATGCCGTGCTGATCACAATAGGATCGGCCACCGTCATGGTATTTTCGCCAGAACCAAAACGTTGTCCTTTATATGAAACAGCCATCAAACGGATCTCACCACTGAATTGCGGCACATCAAATTCAAATTCTGCTTCACCGCTTCCATCTGCTTTTTTAATACCGCTCCAGTAGCTCACCACTTTCACCCGCTTGGCCGGCATGGGGTTCACACGGCGGTCCATACTCAATTCACCATCACCACCGGTGCTGCTAAGCCTTGCCCTTACTTCAGCAAACAACAGCGGATAAAGATCATAAGCTGTTACCTGGAGAGCCTTTTGCTGGTAGAAGTAATTATAAGGATCCGGTGTTTTAAAATCGCTTACTTGCAACACACCATTATCAACAGCAGAAAGCGTAACATAACTACCCGGCGCTGCTTTTACTTTTATTTTCTGATGGGTTTTGGAACGAACACTTTTCTGTGCGGCTATCTCAACAGGTATTTGCCTGCTTTTCTCTTCCACTTTTACATTCTGGAATCCATGCGCTACGGTGAGCGGAATATCCGATACTTCGTGTGGTTTGATCAACGTAGCTGTGATATAAACGTTGGGGACATGTTCTCCTGTAAGTTTCAGATCAAGGCTCGCTGTGCGTTCATTTACTGTAACGTATTCATAAGAAATGAGATGATCGGTTTCCATGGTCACCAGCATTCTTCCGCTGAATGGCGTTTTGAATAAGGCTTTCACCGATTCTCCGTTTGTGTAGGATTTCTTATCCAGTTCTATCTCTATATTTCCTTCGTTGTTCACTTCAAAAGAATTGTTATCACCACCCCAGTTACCATAACTATAAAAACTACGGCTTACATAACTATTTGCCCCGGGGCGATACACTCTCACTTCATAATCACCAGGAGAGCGGGGGATATAACTGAATACTGTATTGTTGCTTATACCCAACTGAGCGGAAGTCATCAGTTTATCCTGTTTCTGCGATTCATAGCGGAAATAACTACCGCTTTTGGATAACACAGTACGGTATTCATGCTTGATCACTTCCACTTTAGCAGTGGAGTTAACCACCTTTCCATCTTTATTCACCGATACCAGCTCAAATTTTGCCGATTGGTTCAACGGGAAATAATACATCCAATCGTACTTAATACCATAAAAAATGTCCTGGGTATAAACATCTGCTGAAGCCATCCTGCTCACAGGCCGGCCGGTTTCATCAAAAACAGTCGTGTAAAAATTCGTTTGCAGAGCACCCATATTGGCATACTGCGCCGGCACTTCATAGGTTTCCGTAGCATTTCCTTCTGCATCTGTTTTACCTTCTTTCACCTGCTTATCAAAAAAAGTATTCTGATTGGCAAGGCTGAAATCGTAGTTATCGAATTTTTCAGGTGAAAAAGTTTTTTGCTTCACCTGTATCTCTGTTTCATAATTTCTGTTAGCAGCGGGAGGGCCAAAGAAATTCATGGCATTAATGGATAACTGGGATGATTCACCCGGTTTGAGTGAAGCGTTGGCCAGTTTGGTAGTAACCCGGATACGATCGGGAACAAATTCTTCAATGGAGAAGCTTCGTGATGCCAGTAACACATCATTGGATGTGTATACTTCCAGGTTATAGCTTCCTGTGATAGCAGAATTCGCTATATCGATACTACCTTCCAGCGAACCTTCTTCATTCAGGCTTTTCCTGAATGATTTCAATTCCTTTCCGTTTGGCATCAGGAATTTCATCTTCAATGGAATATCTCCAGGCGCATTCCACTGGCGGTCGCGGATGATCACAGAAAAATTCACTTTTTCACCGGGACGATAGATATCCCTTTCCGCATACACGAACGCATCCAGTCCGGATGGGTTATTCCGTTTACCGCCAACTGCAAACCGGGAGGTATTTACTTTAGTATTATTGAACGGCAAGTAATTGAAATCGTCGGCTGTTTTGGCAATGACCATCGCAGGCTTGAAGCCGTTGAAATCTTTTTTGGAATACGCTATGGAAGCCACCCCACTATTATCTGTTGCTCCTGTTCCGATCAATTGGTTATTGGCTCCATACACCATAATGTTTACACCCGAAACCGGCTGCGCCGTTTTGATCGAATTGGCAAAGACAAAAATCTTGTCCTCCCCTTGCTTGGCTATCAAACCAAGATCAGATAAAGAAATAAAGCGGCCATCCCTTACCCAATAATCTTTGGTTGACCGGATCATCACGTGGTATATACCATTGAAATCGGGCAGCCTGTCTTCAAACTGTGAAACATTAAGCAAGCGTCCTGCTCCGCTTTTGGGTAATGAACGCGTGTCTATCTCTTTTTCATAGATCACATCACCAAGGGAAGCATCCACATATCCTCCTTCATAGTCACCTTCATAATTATCGTAATTGGATGATTCCTGCGGGTAGTAACCATTACGCTGGGCCATCAGCAGGTTGTTCTCATATATTTTTGAGATCACCAGTTTCACTTTTTCCACGTTGGTGATCTTTACTTCTACGTTTCCAGAACCCTTCTTTGAAAGATAAACAGCCTTGTTGTTGGTAAACCGTATACCGGCTTCCAGTTCGCCAAAGGCCACACTGCCATTGTAATCTTCTTTCAGAATACCACCGATCTTTCCTTTTAATCCCTGGGTGACCGTTATGGCATAGCTTTTTTCAATGTTGAACTGGCTGCTTCGTATGGTAAAACCACTTTCATCGGATGTAACAGAGAAAGTAACATCCGGATCCAGCTTTACAAACGACTTAAGGCTTTCTTCACCCAATTGCTGGCTGGTGATCACATGCACTATACCATCTGTCCCGTCGTGTTCAGCTTCTATATTTTGTATTGTCAGTACATAAGGTGAAGGAATCGTAATAGAAGAAGTGATTGCTTCTGCAGTGGCATTTTTACCACCTTCCGGTTTCAAACCCTTATCAATAATAATTTTGGAAGAGAGGTCGTTGTCTGAAGATTTGATACCGTTCAGCTTCACCGATATTTTATTGTCGGCAGATAATGTGATCAATGAATACTCCTGTTTTTTTCAGCCGATCTCTATCTGCAATCTTTCTTTCAGATCAGCAGGGTTGACAGCATAATTAAAAAACAGGTCCAGTTGCGGTGAAGCCGTTGTGCTGCTTTCACCCACCCAGATCACCTGTGAGTTGTCGAGCTGAAGCGCAGGAGTATGAAAACGGATATCATCGGCGCCGCTTACTTTATTGTATTTACTGAAGCGGAGCACGGCTCTTTTTATACTGGCAGTATAACTGGTTGCCGGGTCAAGCGGCTGTGAAGGAGAGAATACCAGTTGATCGGGACTCTCCCAACGGTATCTTCCTTTAATAGCCGGCTCAAAAGAAATATACTCCGTTGAATCCCATGCATTGAGCAGGGAATCCGACACCATACTTTGATTAAAACGGAATTGAAGATTGCCCAGCAGGGGCACTTCTTCTTTTGCATTGGTGTAACTAAGAACTACAGCGTTGCGGTTGCAAGAAGATACTGCAAAGGCAACCAGCAGAATGGTTGCCAAAAATCTTTTGATGTGCATAAGATCAGGTTGACTGGTTTCAGTTTTGTAAAGGAGAAGGTAAACAAATTCGTTGAGACTTAAAACGGGTATTGAGCCTTTTTAAGTAAAGCGTATGCCGTTGGCAATAAACAGTGGATAAACGAACTTAAGGAGGGATGCTTTTATCTGTGAGCTGGCAGAAATCCGCAATCATGAACGCAGGAATTTACAGCAAGATAATACACGACAGATGGCATCTCCTAATACTATTGAATAAATATTTGTTAACGGTAAGATATTATCCGTATCAAGTAACCGGGTGCCTGTTTATCTTTACTGCGGTACCTTTCTGTACCAGGTATGAAATTCAGGTTTACCAGGCACCATATCATCCGGTTTTTAAAGCGAAGCGCAATAGCTATCCTGGGTTTATTCATTCTTTTCTTTTTGCTGAACTGGATCTGGCCTTTGCCAGACAGGATTGATTATTCATCCATCCTTACGGATAATAAAGGAGAGGTGATCAATGCCAGCCTGACCGTGGATGAGAAATGGCGGATGAAAACAGAACTGGAAGAAATATCCCCTTTATTACGGAAGACCATTATTGCCAAGGAGGACAAATACTTTTATAGCCATCCGGGTATTAACCTGCTGGCTATTGGCCGTGCAGCTTTCAAAAATATTTTCCGGTGGAGGCGTACCTCGGGCGCCAGTACCATCACCATGCAGGTAGCCAGGGCCCTGGAACACCGCAAGCGGACCTTTCCCAATAAGATCATTGAAATGTTCCGTGCATTGCAACTGGAGTGGAAATATGATAAGGACGAGATACTTCAGCTTTACCTGAACCTAGTGCCTTACGGAGGTAATATCGAAGGAGTGAAAGCCGCTGCCCTTCTCTATTTCAACAAAAACCCCGACCACCTTTCCCTGGCTGAAATAACAGCACTCAGTATTATTCCGAACCGGCCATCCAGCCTTGTAGTCGGGAAAAATAATGACCGCATTACGGAAGAACGGAACCGCTGGCTGAAAAAGTTTTCAGACGACAAAGTATTTACTTCAAAAGAAATTGCAGATGCATTAGCCGAACCGCTCACGGCAACAAGGGGAACTGTGCCGCATTACACTCCGCATCTTTTTTATAAACTTTCCCGGCAGCAGAAAGGATTGATCCAAACGCATATCGATCTCAACACGCAATTAAAAACAGAAAAGATCGTAGCCGACTATGTGCGGGTGCAGCGGTTGAAGAATATCCGCAATGCGGCTGTTATCATTATTGACAACCGGACACATAAAGTGATCACCTATGCTGGCTCGTCCGGTTTCAGCGATACGCTGGATGGCGGACAGGTGAATGGAGCAGCAGCCATCCGTCAGCCGGGCAGTACATTAAAACCTCTTTTGTATGCCTTGTGCTTTGATGAAGGCCTGCTGACACCCAAAACCGTTATGCCAGATGTGCCGGTAAATTATGAAGGGTACGCACCGGAAAACTATGACCAGAAATTCAATGGATACGTTACCATCCAATATGCACTGGAGCATTCCCTGAATATACCTGCTGTAAAAAGCCTGAATATGCTTGGGCAGGAAAAGATGATCCAACAGCTAGTTCGTTGTCATTTCCGGCAGATCGAAAAAGACCGGAAGAAACTGGGTTTATCAATGATCCTTGGAGGATGCGGAACTACGCTGGAAGAACTGACCGGGCTTTTTTCATCATTTGCCAATGAAGGGAAATTTATCCAGCCGTCCTTTTCTTATGAAGACAGTTTGCAACCAGCCATTCCACTGATCAGTCCGGCGGCCAATTACATGATCAATGATATCCTCTCAAAAGTGAACCGTCCGGATTTCCCGCTCAACTGGACCGCCACGGAGCGGATGCCAAAAATCGCCTGGAAAACCGGCACCAGCTATGGCCGGAGGGATGGATGGAGCATTGGCTATAATAAAAATTATACAGTAGGCGTATGGACAGGCAATTTCTCCGGCGCAGGAGTAACTGACCTGAGTGGAGCTAATATTGCCACACCTTTATTGTTCAGGATATTCAATACCATCGATTATAATAATGATAAGGAATGGTTTTCACAACCGGCAGATTGTGATATCCGGCAGGTGTGCAGCGAAACAGGCTTACCGCCTTCTGAACATTGCACCAGTCTTACCACCGATTATTTCATACCGCTTATATCCACTACCAAGCTGTGCAATAACTGGCAGGAAATGATGATCAGCCCGGATGAAAAAATAGCTTATTGCAAAAGCTGTGCGCCAGCCACTGGCTATAAGAAGAAATGGTATAAGATCGTTGAGCCCGAAATGCAATCGTGGTTTGAAGAGAACCGTGTGGTTTACCAACACATCCCCCCGCATAACCCCGATTGTGAACTCATCTTTAAAGGGAATGCGCCTTCCATTCATTTCCCTGTGAATGGCATGGAATACCTGATCAATAAAAAGAATCCCGAGCCTTTACAGCTTGTTTGCAAAACAGCGAATGATGTAAGTAAAGTGTATTGGTATATCAATAACAAATTTTATAAAACCAGCCAGGCCGGGGAAAAACAATTCTTTATTCCAGAAGAAGGGCCGGTGAAAATATCCTGTACGGATGATAAAGGCAGGAACAGGAATATAACTATCTATGTAAAGTATGTGAACTTATGATTGCTTCGGCAACAAAAAATCTGGGTCGCATGTTATTTGCCTCGCAATGACGCAGCAGATCAGATCTTCTCAGCCGCGGCTTCTCCTGTATTGATCGCACCTTCCATAAATCCCTGCCAATCGGCGAGGTGCTCTCCCGCAAAATGTGTGTGGATATGTGAACGCAGCAGAGTGGGCCTTAAACCAAACCACTGCCCTTTTCCATAGATCGCATAAGCACCGCGGGAGTATTCATCACTCCCCCAGTAATAATTGACCTGCTTTTCCAGTAACTGGTTTATATCGCCAAACATGGGTCCAAGTGTTTGCTGCACCATGGCTGCTTTCCATTGATCTTCCTGGTTGGATACTACAGCTGCTTTATCGCCGATAGTATAAGATATCAGCACTCCTTTGGAGGATGGCTGATTTTTAGTTGCATGATAAAAATAATGTGGCAACTGATCAGTTACCATATCAAAATCTTCTGCATTCCAGAAACGTTTACTGAACAGCAGTGGATTTTTATTGATCCTGGCATACTGCAGTTGATCCAGTGCTGCGGCCTGGGTGGCGGGTAAAAGCGGTTGCCAGTTTATTTTTCGCACAGCAAAAGCAGGTGCTGTGCAGATGATCTTATCTGCTTTGAACACTTCATCATTCATACAATGCACTGCCACTCCTCCTTTCGGGTCCTGCACCACACGTTTTACAGCATGCTGCAATTTGATCTTATCCATCCCGATGGCGTCGGCCATTTTTTGCGCCAGCAGACTATTGCCACCCTTGATCTTATAATCCATTTCATTCTTTTCACTGCTTTCCGCATATTCAGCCAGTGCAGCAAATGCAGAAACATGACGGATGGTTTCACCAAAATCGGTACTGTCAAACAGTTCGCGCATTTCCAGGTCTTTTCCTTCACATCCGTTATTAACAAGATAGCGCCACCAGTCTATTTTATCCAGTTTGACCTTATCAGCCTGGTTCATTTTCCCATAACCAGCGATCAACTGCTGGAATTTACTTTTCCATTCGGGGCTGTAATCCCATTCACCGTTCTTATGATATTTTCCGCGGTAAATAAGATGGGAATTGAACTGGTTATTATCCAGGGTCAATCCGAATTCATTACAAAGATTCTGAAGCCGGGTATGCGAAGCTCCAACCCATTCTGCTCCGAGTTCCACCACCAGTTTTTCCGATTCATCAATGGTATGAGAAAACACACGGCCGCTGATCCTGTTGCGGGCTTCCAGGATGACAAAATCAATTTTCTTTTTATGTAAATAATAAGCGGCTGATAAACCGGCAAAGCCAGCGCCGATAATGATCACTTTGGGTCTTTTGCCAATAAAAAACTTCCCCCAGGAGGAGGAAGCTACTATTATACCGGCCGTGGCCAGGGAGCTTTCTTTAATGAACTGCCTGCGTGAGCTCATAGATAAGGTTGCAGTTTGGTTTATGGTTTAGTGTTGTGGATCAATCCACTTTCTTCACACTTCCTGCGCCACTGATATCCGTACTTACTGATGCGTTTCCTTTATAGCGGATGCTGGAAGCGCCGCTGGCATTGGCATCAAGCTTTACACTTGCATATACGCCCACATCACCTGCACCGGATATTTCCACATCTGCATTTTCAGACAGGAGATCAAATGCTTTAACATTGGTACTGCCGGACCCATCAATAGAAAGATTCTTGGTTTCGCCTTTCAGGGTAACGCTGCACGCACCACTGGCTTCAACAGACACATTGGGAGCTTTGATATCAAGGTCAGCTTCACTGGCCCCACTGAGATCAATGTCCATAGTGCCATCAGCACTCAGCTTGCTTTCAGCTATCACTTTGCAGGCGCCAGAAGCAGCAATCTTGCGGTAAGCAGGCGCGGATACATACACTTTGATCCTGCCAGTAGGATCAAGATTGGTATTGTTAGCAGTATGAACACGCAGTATATCACCATCTTTATACACTTCAATGTATTGCTGCAGGTTTTTATCCGTTTCCACTTTCACGGAATAGACAGCATCCTGTGTCAGGTAAAGTTCGATAGCACCACCTACATCCACGCCTTTAAAATCGGTAATGGCATGAGCCTGCTGGGATACATCGCCATCACCTTTTATTCTGTGACGTTCGAGATAATGACAGGAAGAAAAAAGAAAGATCATTCCAAGGGAAAGAAGCAATACGCGTTTCATAAAACGATAATGGTTTTGATGTTTAGCAGAAGATGTTTCAAAAATAGGCGAATTACCTGAACCTGCCGGAACGCCCAGGTATTCATTTTATTCTTTGACAACAATTTTCCCTCCAAGGTTACACACTAGTCCAGTTCTTTTGAGGTGGTAGTTCAATTTGGATATTTTCCCACAAAGACTACCAAGGCCACAAAGTGTTCGCCATTATAGAATATTCTTTGTGACCTTGGTAGTCTTTGTGGGAAAACCCGGTCGTACTCTTTTGCGGGAAAATCCGGTAAACTAGAAACAGTTTTTTACCTTCGCAGCACCATGACGGAAAAGATTCTTATTCTCGATTTTGGTTCCCAATATACCCAATTGATTGCCAGGGCTGTACGGGAAGCAAATGTTTACTGCGAGATCATCCCCTACCACAAGCCAGTTGTAATTGAACCCGGTCTGAAAGGAATTATCCTTTCCGGCTCGCCTTTCTCGGTGAATGAGCCCGGAGCCCCGGATGTAGACATCCAGGAAATGATCAGTAAGGTTCCCGTACTCGGCGTTTGCTATGGCGCACAGCTTACAGCCAAACGTTTTGGCGGCCTGGTGGCAAAAAGCAATAAAAGAGAATATGGCCGCGCACAATTGCAGCGGACAAAAGAAGATGTGTTGTTCCAGGACGTGGCTCCCCAAAGCCAGGTATGGATGAGCCATAGTGATACGATTAAGGAAATGCCCGCAGGTTTTGAATTGCTGGCTACAACAGATAGCATCCCCGTAGCAGCTTTCCGGAAAGTGGAAGCTGTAAACGGACAGGGCGTTAGCAATCCCCTGTATGGTGTACAATTTCACCCGGAAGTATATCATTCCTCTGAAGGCAAAAAGATCCTGAAGAACTTCCTGGTGAATATCTGCGGATGCTCACAGGACTGGACCCCGGCACATTTTATTACCGATACAGTAGAAGCACTGAAAAAACAGATCGGCAACCGCAAAGTGATCATGGCTTTGAGTGGCGGCGTGGATTCCACTGTAGCGGCTACGCTGATCCATAAAGCTATCGGTGATCATCTCTATGGCATTTTCGTTGATAATGGCGTATTGAGAAAACATGAATTTGAAGATGTGCTGACCACTTATGCCAAAATTGGTTTGAATGTAAAAGGAGTGAATGCAAAGGACCGTTTTTATTCAGAACTGGCCGGCAAAACTGATCCGGAAGCAAAACGTAAAACGATCGGTAAATTATTCATTGATATTTTCCAGGAAGAAGCCAAACATGTTGAAGGTGTTGAACTGCTTGGCCAGGGCACTATTTATCCTGATGTGATAGAAAGTGTGTCCGTGCATGGTCCATCTGTTACTATCAAATCGCATCATAATGTAGGAGGCCTGCCCGAAAAAATGCACCTGGAACTGGTGGAGCCGCTGCGTTTTCTTTTTAAAGATGAAGTAAGAAAAGTGGGGCGTGAATTAGGTATTCCCGCTGAAATGATTGATCGTCATCCTTTCCCCGGACCGGGTCTTGCCATCCGCATACTCGGAGAGATCACAGAGGAAAAGGTACAATTATTGCAAGAAGCTGATCACGTATATATCAAGGGCTTAAAAGATAACAATTTGTATGCAACGGTTTGGCAAGCCGGTACTATCTTGTTACCGGTAAAAAGCGTAGGGGTGATGGGTGATGAACGCACGTATGAATTCACCGTTGCGCTCAGGGCCGTTACCAGTGTGGATGGAATGACTGCCGACTGGGCCCATTTGCCTTACGAATTTTTAGCCAATATCTCCAGCGAGATCATTAATAATGTAAAAGGTATCAACAGGGTGGTATATGATATCAGCAGTAAGCCCCCTGCCACGATTGAGTGGGAATAGATACATCTCATTAAGCTGGCCGTTAAATTGTAACAAATGAAAATATTCTTTTCGCTTGTACTTGCCTGTCTTGTCTGCATGCCCGAATTGCATGCACAGGACAGTACAGTTTCCGCTAAACCTAAGATCGCCATTTTCGCTCCCCTATATTTAGATTCAGCTTTTGATGGTACCAACGAATACCGGTACGCCAAAACAGTGTTCCCGAAATTCATCAATTCCGGTC
>CBHEUU010000009.1:0-20022 GCA_965990355.1 uncultured Chitinophagaceae bacterium | reverse complement strand
ATAAGTGGTTACATCAATAAGAAAAAGGAACGGATTAAGCTGTGAATAACCAGGCCTGTCTATACGGCGGCTTACAGAAATGCCCAATACCTGGTCTTCTTTAAGTTTATAATTAAAAAAGGCGCTGGGGAATAATTGGAAATAGCTGGAATCAAACTTTACATTCCCTTTCAGTTGCTCCGTTTTGATATGCGTGTGTTCACCACGTAATCCTGCCTGCACATCAAACCGCTTGAAAGTCTTGCTGAAATTGATATACCCTGCATTATTGTTTTCCTTATAGAGGAAATGATTGGTCTTATTCACATCATCCACCGGTGTGCCGCTGCTGACATCAAAGAATTTGGCGTCGTTATCAGACGATACAAAACTTGTTTTCACACCTGTTTCCAGCCTTGTGGTTTTATTAAACGGAAGGGTATAATCAATTTTGCCGATCTTAAAATCCAGCTTACCATCCTGGTCGCCATTCAGGGTATATCTTGGCTGAAGTTCCGAGCCATCGAGCTTGTAATAACTGGTGGAGTTTACCGACAGGGAGCTTGAGCTGTAAGAACCGTAATCCACATCGGCAGAAATTTCACGGCCTGTTGTGTCAAATGTGTGTTTGAAATTTATATTGGCTACGGTATTCTTTCCATGGTCATTATTGGAAGCATTAGCATTGAACGTGCTCTCCTCTTCTCTCTGCGGATTCAATACCACAGAACTGTTCCTGTTGTCGCGGGTATAATGATTGAAGTTAGCATTCACCACAAAACCCAGTATTGTCTCTTTGGAAAGAAAGAAATCAGCACCGGCACGGGCCGTGTGTGAGGTAATGGGTGATTTACCATAATTGTCTTTCAGATCTCCCCCGTTATAAACACCGTTGGCAAAAAAGTTACGGTCGAGCAGCAGGTGATTAAAACCGATCCGGTAGGCATAATTATAATTACCAAATACGTTTACAGATTTATTCCGGTAGTTAAATACCGCGCCGCCATTTGCCTTGGGATAAACACCCTGTCCATATCCTGCTGTCAACGTTCCGTTCATTCCCTTCCGCTGATCTTTTTTCAGGCGGATATCAATAATGCCTGAATTTCCTGCTGCATCATACCTGGCAGAAGGATTGGTGATGATATCTATCCGCTCTATTGCTGCAGAAGGGAGGCCTCTTAAATAATTCGCGAGATCGGCACCCGACATGGCGGTTGGTTTACCATCCACCATAATGGTCAACCCTGTGCGGCCACGCAGGCTGATCACATCATTCTGGTCTACATTCACGCCTGGTGAACGTTCCAATACATCCATGGCGGAACTGCCAGCACCTATAATACTGTTCTCTACATTTACCACGATCCTGTCGCTAAGTTTTTGAATAAAAGGCTTGCGTGCTGTAACGGTAACGCCAGCCATTTCATTGGCACGTGTTGTTAATGTAATCGTGGGAACCTGCAGGTTTGGTTTATCTGCATTCAACGTAAAGAGAGAAGAATAGACTGTTGAAAAACCGATATTGCTAACCCTGATCCGGTAATCACCAAAAGCAATATTTTCAAAATCGGCTGTTCCGTTCTTACCGCTAATCGTTACTTTAACAAGAGAGGAGTCTTTGCCTTTCAATAATTCCGCGGTAACATTTTCCACCGGGGAATTTTGTTCGTTCGTTACCGTGAATGAAATTTTGCCTTTTGCAGATGATTGGGCGTAGAGGCTGACCTGCCACACAAGGACAATTAATATCAAAACAATTTTCTTCATAACTGCAAGATGCAGCCTGAACGAACTGTTTCGTAGATATTCTATACAGGAAGTAAATTGGACGAGTTAAAAGGAGGAACGGTGAAAGAGGGTTGTCCGATTTTTACATGAACGCCCCTTCCCGTCTTCCCGCCTTACCGGTAAAACAAAAAAAATTGTAAAATCTGTACGTAAATTTTTACCGGGAAGACGGGAAGGGGGCGTTAAATAGATTCAGTTTTTATTTGTTAGTAGGTTTACTTTTTTCTCGTAATGCCTTGAATTCTGAGCCTTGTTTCCACTCCGGCCATTTTTCTGTAAATGCCAGTCTTTTGCCTACCTGGAAAAACAATTTGAGATCATCAATCGCACCATCCAGCACCCAGTTATTGGGTGTGTATTCATCAGAAGGGCGGTGATAATTCTTTTCTGTGTACTCATCTTTCTTTGCTTCTCCGAAAGCTGCGCCTTTGCCTATTACATCAATACCACTTTCTGTGTAGAGAGCAGGAATGCCCACTTTGGCAAAATTGAAATGATCTGAGCGGTAATAGTAACCTGCTTCAGGATGGGTTTCATATGCAATAACGCGACCCACCTTGGCAGCTTCTTCCTTCAGGTAATCTTCCAGTTCGTTCTGATCGCGGCCAATAACAATAATATCCTTTGTTTTACCATACCAATTCAATCCATCCATGTTGATGTTGGCGAGGGTTTTAGCAGCTGGGTATACCGGGTTTTGTGCATAATAAGCCGAACCCCACAAACCCTGTTCTTCCGCTGTCACAGCAAGAAACACAACGGTCCTTTCCGGTTTTGTTTTCAGGCTTTTGAATGCACGGGCCAATTCCAGCAGGCCGGCAGTAGCGGAAGCATTGTCCAGGGCACCATTATAAAGTGAATCACCTGTTTCATCGGGCTTTCCTATGCCCAGGTGATCCCAATGCGCACTATAAATAATTGTTTCATCCGGATGTTTGGAGCCGGTGATCTTACCAATCACGTTATGTGATTTGTTGTAATTCGTTTCCACTTTCATCGTAGTGGATAATTTCAATCCAAGTGATTCTCCTTTGAATCCTTTTTTATCTGCTGTAGCCAATAAGGTGGTGTCTTTACCTGCTGCAGCCAGCAATTGTTTAGCTGCCGGCGCAGACACCCATCCTATCACATCACAAAGTGTTTCCTGTTTGCCACGGTTATCGAGACGCAGGCGCGATCCATTCCAGTTATTCTGCACTACGGTGAATGGATAGCTTGCTGCCTGGGTATTATGAACAATCATGCAACCTTTGGCCCCCTGGCGTGCAGCTTCTTCAAATTTGTATGTCCAGCGGCCATAATAGGTCATGGTGCTGCCTTTGAACAATGTAGAATCATGTGCATTATATCCGGGGTCATTTACCAATACCAGCACCACTTTTCCTTTTACATCCAATCCTGCATAATCATTCCAGTTATATTCCGGTGCCACTACACCATAGCCGGCAAATACGAGTTCATTTTTATCCAGTGAAATTGCTGAATCTGTTTTATCTGTCCAGATCACATAATCATCAAATCCTTTGAGAGTGAATTTTCCTTTTGGTCCTTCCACTTCCATTGAGGCAGCCCCTTTAGTAGTGATTCTTACCATTGGCACATCCTGTATATAGCTGGTGCCATTGCCGGGCTCAAGGCCCGCTGCCGTGAATTGTGCCTGTAGAAAACTGATGGTCTTCGTTTCACCTTCTGTAAAAGGTTTTCTGCCCTGGAAATCATCCGCTGCAAGAACGGAAATATTTTTTTTGAGTGAATCAACATTAAACGTTGAAAGACCATCCTGTTCATCTACTGTGGTTGTGTTTTCTCCGCAGGATGACAGGATTGTTGCTGCAATGCAAGCAGGTAAAATGAAGCGACGCATAGGTGATTGTTTTTTAAAAAAGAAGAAAAGATAAGTAAAATCTGAAAAGTGCTTTCTGAATGTAAAAGCCCCGTTCAGCAATTGAACGGGGCTTTACAACTTTATTCATCTATGTTATTTTCCTGCATTGGGTTCCAGTAATTTGAAGAACTGGTCCAGTTGAGGCAGGATCACAATACGTGTGCGGCGGTTCGCTGCTTTACCTTCAGCAGTACTGTTGTCAGCAACCGGTTTATATTCACCGCGGCCTGCGGCAGCCATCTTGGCCGGATCAAGGCCATACTGGTTTTGCAGAATGCGTACTACGGCAGTAGCGCGTTTAACGCTGAGGTCCCAGTTGTCGGCGAGTATTGCATTTCCTTTGTATGGTACATTATCTGTGTGACCTTCTACCATGAACTCGATATCAGGTTGGTTTTTCAATACGGCAGCAACTTTACCCAGCACACCTTTTGCCTGGTCTGTTACTTCATACTTCCCGCTTTTGAAAAGGAGTTTGTCGGAGATATCGATGTATACAACACCTTTATCTACTTTAATGTTGATGTCCTGATCATCCAGGTTGCCGACAGCGCCTTTCAGGTTCATCACCAAAGCCATGTTCAGTGAATCTTTATGTGCCATCTGCTGTTGCAGGGTTTGGATATAAGCATCTTTTGCACCAATGTTTTCCATTGATTTTTTAATGCTTTCGGCCTGTGAGGAAGATATCACGGACATGTCTTCCAGTTGTTTCAGGGCCTGTGTATTATTTTGTTTCAGAAGGTCGATTTGTTTGTTCAGGTTGGCAATATCATTTTCCAAACCTGCTTTCTGGCTGGTCAACTGATTTTTTGCAGTGTTGCAATCATTCAGGTTGCCTTGCAATTGGGTATACTGTCCCTGCAAAGTAGCGTAGTCAGACTGTGCTTGCTTAAATTTTTTGGTGCTTACACAGGAGAATAAAAAAACCGTTGAGACGGCCGGAATGATAATTTGTTTAATGTGCATCTGAGCCTGTTTTTAATGAAAAAATATTGTTTGGTTCGCCGCTATCAAAACAGCGGAATGGTCGGCGTGCGCAAAGATAACTCCTTCGTTCGGGAGAATCCTTGCCGGATTGTTAATTCAATTTAAAGACCAAAACATAACTTGTTTATCAACAAATATATTTCTTGTTGATAAAAATCTACACCTTTGATAATATTCTACACACTATGGGCATTTCCCGCAAAGCCGCTGTTGGTTTTATTTTTGTTACGCTTGTTATTGATGTAACAGGATGGGGTCTTATTATTCCGGTGCTTCCAAAATTGCTCGAAGGCATGGTACACGGCGGAGTAGGTAAAGCTTCTGAAGTCAGTGGTTGGTTAACGCTGGCTTATGCTGTGCCACAGCTTGCTTTTGCCCCTTTGATCGGAAACCTGAGCGACCGCTATGGCCGTCGTCCTATAATCCTCGCTTCATTATTCGGTTTTGCTATTGATTATGTCTTTCTTTCCTGGGCTCCATCATTGATCTTTCTTTTTATTGGCCGTGTAGTAGCGGGAATAACCGGCGCAAGCTTTACCACAGCTGCTGCTTATATAGCAGATATCAGCACAGCAGAAACAAGAGCGAAAAATTTTGGTATGATCGGCGCTGCGTTTGGTCTTGGATTTATTATCGGTCCGGCATTGGGAGGATTGCTTGGTGAATTTGGACCACGGGTCCCGTTCATTGCAGCAGCTGTGCTTACAGGTCTCAACTGGATCTATGGCTATTTTGTTTTACCTGAATCTTTGCCTCCTGAAAGAAGAAGAAAATTTGAATGGATCAGGGCAAGTCCTTTAGGTCCATTTATGTTGCTGAAAAGATATCCGGCCATCTTAGGTTTGGTTGGTGCATTGATACTTGTATACATCGCGGGTTATTCAGTGCAGGCAACATGGAGTTTTTTCAATATTGAAAAATTTGGATGGAGTGAAGGATTAATCGGTGCATCCCTTGCTGTGGTAGGCATACTGGTTGCCGCAGTGCAGGGAGGCTTAACGAGGGTGTTGACGCCCAGGATCGGCAATGAAAAAAGCGTTTACATGGGGCTGTTCCTTTACTCCATCGGTTTGTTTCTTTTTGCATTTGCCACGCAAGGATGGATGATGTTTGCTTTTCTTATCCCTTATTGCCTTGGAGGTATTGCCGGCCCTGCATTGCAGGCGATTATTTCCGGGCATGTGCCGCCAAATGAGCAGGGAGAACTGCAGGGAACATTGACCAGCCTGATGAGCGCAACAATGATCGTTGCCCCCTTACTTATGACCTATGTGTTTTCCTATTTCACCAAAAAAAATGGGCCGGTCTTTTATTTCCCCGGGGCTGCATTTTTCCTGGGTGGAATATTGATGCTTGCCAGTGCTGTGCTGGCCTATTGGGTATTAAAGGATGAAAAGAAAAAACATCCTGAAATGCTGGAGGTGATTGAAGGGAAAAGCCATGACTCTATTGGAATCGGAGGTCATTAGTTAGTTTTCTTCCCGACTGCGTCCTTTAGCGCGCTCACGGCCTTTTTCTCACTCCCGATAAATATTTGTTTGTCGAGGATGGTTACCGGGCGTTTTAAAAAAGTGTATTCATCGAGGATATAATTCCGGTAATCTTTCTCTGTAAGAGCCTTGTCTTTTAGTCCCAGCTCTTTGTATTTCATCGCCCGGCGGCTGAAAAGGGCTTCATAGCTACCAGCCATTCCCTTCATTTCATCCAGTTGGGCGGGGGTGATCTTTTCGGTCTTAATGTCCTGCATTTCAATTTTTCCAGCCTCTGCCAGTTTCCCGATACCGGTTTCTTTGATAATGGCCTGGCAGGTAGTGCAGGTGGCCAGATGATACATTTTTTTCATTTTATCGTTGTTTTTCGACCTCGTCCGCCGTGCGAGGCAAAAGTAGGTTCCGGCCTTCATTTAGGACCAGGGATTTGCTTCAGATTTTATTCTAAACATCCGTGCGGTTTTATTGTTATTTTTGCATCGTCCGCCGTGCTCCTACGCTGAAGCTTCGGCGGTCACCGTAAAACAAGTGAGTTATGATAAAAACAGGTAACCCCATTATCAGTATCTATACCGAGATGACGCCAAATCCGGAGACCATGAAGTTTGTAGCGAATAAACTTCTTTTTCCAGGTAGAAGCATTGATTTTCCCGATGCAGAAAGCGCCAAGCCATCGCCACTGGCCACCGAGTTGTTTGGTTTTCCTTTTATCAGGGCTGTGTTTATTGCCAGCAATTTTGTGACACTCACAAAAACTGCGGATACTGACTGGAATGATGTGATCCCTTCCATCCGTCAATTTTTGAAAGACTACCTGGAAGAAGGTAAACCGGTAGTGAATGAAGAAGAACTGGCGACAGTTAAACAGGCCAGCAGCAATGAAGTGGCAGCGGATGACGATGATGTGGTAAAAAGGATCAAAGAACTGCTCGATAACTATGTTCGCCCGGCCGTGGAAATGGATGGCGGCGCTATACAGTTCAAAAGCTATGAAGCCGGTACAGTAAACCTCGCAATGCAGGGAAGCTGCAGTGGTTGCCCTTCTTCTATGATTACGCTGAAAGCGGGTATTGAAGGAATGATGAAGAGAATGATCCCTGAAGTGAAGGAAGTGGTTGCAGAAGCAGAATAATATTTATTGCAAATAAATTTTGAAAAGCATGTAAGAGAGATCTTATGTGCTTTTTTTGTTTCCAGTCTTTTTCCATTTCACGCCGCGCGCTTCCAGGTAATTCAGTACAAAGTCAAAACAGACTTTATCTGATCCTATCAATTCCGGCGGAAAAACGCCGGGTTTATTAAACAGGTTTTTTGCAAGAAGATTTACGGCAGCCGTGCAGGTATATCCTGTTGTTCTTGCCATGGAAGATGTTTTGCTTACAGGATCGTAACGATCAAGCAGATTATATTCAACTGTTTTTCCTTCTCCTTTTATCAGCACTTTCATTACAGTAAATTCTTCTTCACCCGGCGACAGTTTCCACTGATCAACGAGGAGACGGGAAGTAAATTCCAGCGGCACAACCTGCTGACCCTGTACAACAACCGGGTCTGTATCAAAAAAACCTGCCTGCTGCAAGGCAATGATCAGCGATGCATGTCCCGGGTAGCGAAGTGTTTTTTCTTTCATGCTGGCAATATGCGGCATGGTATAAAGAAGGCTGCGCAAACCATCAGTGTTGAAAGCTTCCAGCTCACCTACGCCATCAAAGACAAGTATTTCCCTGCCACTCATTGCCGGCTTCACCACTACCTGCCCATTTTCCACCAGCCTTGCCGGTCGGATATATTCCTGTATCACATCTACCGGGGAGAAGGGTGCTTTATATTCGAAAGGAGGGGTCTTTTCTTTTGGCAAACCTCCTACATAACATTCCACCTCATCAATTTTCATTACAGCATTGTACCGGCCGATAATAAAATTGCTCATGCCGGGAGCCACACCACAATCTGTTATTACGGTTACATTTTTTTCTTTGGCCAATGAATCCAATTGCAACACATCTTCGGGGAAAAACGAAATATCCACCACATTTTTACCAGCTCTGATCACTGCTTCCAAAGTAGCAAAGCCCATAAAGCCTGGTACGGCTGTGACGGCCATATCAAAAGGCCGGAGCCAGTCATTATACTGGTTATAGTCTGAAAGGTCGGCCCTGGTTGTTTGAACGGCATTATTTGCTGATCGAAGCAGCTCAAGATTGAAAGAATGAATATCAAATGAAGTCACCTCGTGATCGTTGGCAAGATCAAGGGCAATTGCCCGGCCAACCATCCCTGCACCCAATACAGCAATTTTCATATAACAAGTTTTATCTCTGCAAAAGTAGGAAGATGCGGGGAGCGGGGTGCAGGTTCTGTCATCTCTCATCTAAATTTATTACCTTGACAGTCCAAAACCACCGTCAATGATCTTTGTCTACATTTTTGCTGGCCTCATTCTTCTCTTATTATTACTTGCGGCTTTTATGCCGAAGGGTTTTAATATTGAAAAAACTATTGTGATCAATGCGCCTGTTGAAAAGGTGATGGACCATGTTGGCGATCTTCATTTCTACAGCCAATGGAATCCCTGGCAGCAAACAGACCCGTCTGCCAAAAAAGATATCACCGGCACTCCCAAAACTCCTGGTCATCGCTATGGATGGGAAGGAAAAAAAGTGGGAGTGGGCAGCCTCACCCTTCTGGCAATGGACGCCAAGCATATCCATTTCCAGCTTGAATTCCTGAAACCATGGAAAAGCAAGGCGAAGGACAACTGGCTGTTTGAGCCCTGGGGAAACAATGAAACAAAAGTGACCTGGCAAAACAGTGGAGAACTGCCATGGCCAATTGCACGGTTAATGGGGCCGCTTCTGAATAAGAACCTGAATATTCAGTTTGAGAAAGGTTTGAATAATTTGAAGAAGATGTGTGAAGGCGCTGATGCCTAAATATTCCCCGCAAAGGATATAATTCTTAGTCATAAAGGATTCCCACAAAGACAACAAAGAGCCACAAAGAAATAATACCCTTTATGGCTCTTTGTTGTCTTTGTGGGAGATATTTACGCAGGGCTGAAAATTTTAACTACCTAATTGGTAAAGTACTTCTTAATTTTCCATTACAAATGAAGCTCGTCCCCTGCAATGAAAATATTTTCTCCTCTTTTTATAATAATATTCGCCAGTTGCTCCGTGAGCAAAAATCCTTTGCGGGAAGAAGTGAAGTTATTGCAAAGCGGCGCGATCAAGGACGATACCAGCTACGTATACGCCTTGCCTTATGAAACAGGTAAAGCCTATTGGATGGTGCAAGGCTACTTCAGTCATTTTTCCCATAAAGAACGCGCTGCGTTGGACTTTAAAATGAAACGCGGCACCAAAATCTGCGCTGCCCGGGAAGGAGTTGTAGTGCGGGTAAAAGAAGATGGAGAAAGAGGTGGATTAAAGAGAAAATACCGCGCCGACGGAAATAATATCATTATACAACATCCTGATGGCTCAAGGGCAGGTTACTGGCATTTACAGAAAGACGGTGCGCTGGTAAATGTCGGCGATACTGTACAAAAAGGACAGGTGATCGGATTGAGTGGAAAAACAGGATATGCCGCTTTTCCACATCTTCATTTTCTTGTTTGGGATTTTGATAAAGATGGTAAATGGCAGCAAGTACCTACGCGTTTTCAAACATCGAAAGGAATTAAGTATTTGAAAAGTATTAAGCGATACAAGAACCAATAATCTCGCTTTTGAAAAACTTCCTGCATAGTAATCCTAAGTTTTTATCTTTCCTGTCTTAAATTTTGTCTGTGCGTTTCCAGGAAATCTATCACCAGTTTATCGAGGGCTTCAAAAATTCTACCTGGCTGGAATATATCGCCATTATTTCCGGTATTGCAAGTGTATGGTTCAGCCGGCTGGAAAATATCTGGGTATACCCGGTGGGGTTGATCAGCACAGTGAGCTATGTATATATCAGCTTCAAATACCATTTATTGGGGGAAGCAAGCGTAAACCTGTATTATACCGCCATGAGCATTTATGGCTGGATTCTGTGGGCAAAGCGTGACCAGCAACATGAACATGTAGTGAAAATCACTTTCTCTTCTGCCCGCGACTGGCGCAATCAATTGTTGTTCTTCGCCGCTTTTTATATCGGCATTTTTGCAGCACTTACTTTTCTGAAACAAAATTTCTTTCCCGGCACTATTCCCGCAGGAGATGCTTTTGCTTCCGCCACAGCTTTTACCGGCATGTGGTTAATGGCCAGAAAAAAAGTGGAAAGCTGGTATTGGTGGCTTGCTACTAACTTCGCATCTGTGCCCCTGTATTTTATCAAAGGGCTTACATTTACCAGTGTATTTTATATTGTGCTGTTCGTAATGGCAGTGTTTGGCTTAATTGAATGGAAGAAAAGAGCTAAAGAAAATCATGCTTAAAAAGATTGTCATCATTGGCCCCGAAAGCACTGGCAAAAGCACGCTGGCCGAGCAACTGGCCCGGCACTATGAATCTGCCTGGTGCCCTGAGTTTGCACGGGAATTCCTGCTCACCAATGGTACTGATTACACTTTTGATGACCTGCTGACCATTGCAAAAGGCCAATTGGCGCAGGAAGACGAATACACCAGCAAACTAGAAGAACATTCCCTGCCATTGCTGGAAGATGGCGGCCATTTGCCGCTCTTTATTGATACGGACATGTATGTAATGAAAGTGTGGTGTGAATTTGTATTTGGCAATTGCCACCGGTTTGTGCTGGACAATATTGTTTCCCGGAAATATGACCTCTATCTTTTATGCAATGTGGACCTTCCCTGGATTAAAGATGAACTGCGCGAATATCCCGACCTGGAAACAAGAAGAAAATTGTATTTTATTTATAAAGACATCATGATAAATCAATCCACTCCCTGGATTGATATAAGTGGTGGATATGAAGAACGGTTTGAAAGGGCAGTGAAAGCCGTTGACGAATTACTAAACGCAAATGAGCCAGAATAGATCACTCATTTTTTTGCCCTGATCGTTTTTACATCCGGAAATATCACCGCCTGTATGTCTGGGTCTGGCCGCAGAAAATTCATTTGCTGCATGATCTTTCTCGACCGGCCGAGTACGTATGAAGAAGGCGGTTTTACTTTATATCGCTTAGGACTGGGGAGACAGGCTGCAATAAGCGCCGCTTCCTGCTGACTGAGCGTGGCAGCTGTTTTATTAAAATAAATATTTGCTGCTTTTTCTATTCCGAATATTCCATCGCCCATTTCAATCACGTTCAGATATACTTCCAGTATTCTTTCTTTACCCCAGATCTTCTCTATCATAAACGTGAAATAAACTTCCAGCCCCTTCCTGATAAAATCCCTGCCCTGCCACAGAAAAACATTTTTTGCAACCTGTTGACTGATGGTGCTGCCGCCGCGTATACGGCCCGGCTTCTTTTCATTATACTTCATGGCTTTCTGGATACTTTTCCAGTCAAACCCGCTATGATCTACAAACAACTGGTCTTCGGAAGCAATAACAGCCAGCTTGGCATTGGGAGAGATCTCATCCCTGTCTACATAATCGCGTTTCAATCCATGACCGGTAACCCAACTGCCCAGTTGCGTGAGTGTAACAGGAGGGTCTATCCATTTCAAAAGAATGATATAGACAAACTGAGCAATGAAAAGTATGAGGAAAATCCTTTTTGTCCATCGCCAGAGCCGTTGAAGAAAACCTGAGTCTTTCATTGACCACAATAATACATAATAGTGTTTATAGTCGCCACTTAAAATGCACGCTGTCGCGGGACGTAAAAATCCAGCATCTGCAAGCGGAATTTTCCGCCGATCTTATAGCTTTTTCTGCTGAGGGATATTTTTTTGCTGAGGTAATCTATAATAAGCGGACCATAACCAATCACCAGGCCGGCTATAAGCGCTTCCTTAAAACTGGCCTGCTTGCTAACTGTTAAACCAGTGGTTACAAGGGCAACACCTCCCGTGATAAGTAACATGTTCCTGGCATCAACATGAAATTTCTTTTTCTCTTTCCTCCTGATGATCACTTCTGCCACGCTCGTACGGGGGACCGGAATACCTGACACCCAAATAGTATCATTCATCAACCGGGTGATCATACCATACTGGTAAGCTCCATTGTTCAACCGGAGATAGATATTATCATACTCTGTATATGTTTTTTTCTTTTTTGTTCCTTTCTTCACAAAAAGATAACCAGACTGGGAGGATGCTGAAACGCAGAAGAAGATAAACAGAATGGATATAAACAGCCGGTTCATACACCAAACATACAATCTAATATTTTCCTTATTTGTTAAAACCGTTTAACCCTTGTTTACATAAAACACCAATCCCCATATCAGCGCTATTCCAAAACCGATCAGGATGATACCATTGATACGGTTAATGATATGGATATTGTGCGGCGTAAGCCGGTTGCGTATTTTACCTGCCAGCATTACTTTGGCAATATCACCAGCCAGTACCATCAGCAGGCAGGTAATATAAATAATCACTTTCTGTTCCACTGAATGGCTGATCAAAGAGGTGGATGTGGTTATCCAGAAAAGAAAAATGCCGGGGTTCAGCAGGTTCATAAAAAAACCGGAGAGGAATATTTTGGCGTAATCGCTTTTGCGGAAACTTAAAGTGCCCTGCTGTCCTTTTTCATTCACTTTTACTTTTTTGAAAAATACAAAGTAAATGCCCAGTACGATCAGGAAGATACTGCCGGCAATACCGATCACTGTACTGTGACTGCTGATGCTGCTGAATAATCCTGTAAACACATTGCTCACCAGTACCAATAAAATATCGCTGAATGAAACTCCTAATACAAAAGCCATTCCCCCCCTGTGTCCGTTATTCAGGCTTTGCTTGATGATTGAAAAAATAACCGGTCCTACAGAAATATTCAGCAATAACCCCAGCGTGATCCCTTTGAGCAAGGCTTCCCACATAAAAAATGTATATCTGAAAAAATAAAACCTCTTTCAAAATTATTGAAAGAGGTTTATTAATTGCTTATAAAATTATATCGTACCTGTTTCCAGGAACCTGTTCCATTCTTCCAGCATCTTTCCTTTCATTACCCGTGGAAACTTATGCTGGCTACCCAGTTTGCCTTTCAGTACCATAAATTTCAGGAATGTCTCCTGTGGCAATACTTCCAGGAAAACGGCTTTCAATGCACTGTCCCTTTCCGTGGCATAGTCGTCATTCAATGCGCGGAGGTTCTCATCTATCCTGCGGCGCAATTTTTCTGCATCTATCTGGTCGTTGGTGGCAACATACCATTTGTGTGCAAAGAACCCTTCATGAGGAAA
Source organism: uncultured Chitinophagaceae bacterium (assembly GCA_965990355.1). Classification (GTDB taxonomy): domain Bacteria; phylum Bacteroidota; class Bacteroidia; order Chitinophagales; family Chitinophagaceae; genus Terrimonas_A. The sequence goes on along the minus strand of CBHEUU010000009.1, from coordinate 6,570 downwards.
GCCGACTACGGTATATTCGGGGATGCTCAGGTTAAACTCTTCACTTACCAGCTCAATCGCCTTGTTCATGTTTTCCACACTCAGGTGTTCGCCTACCAGGCTAAGGAAATGTTTGGTGCGTCCTGTTATAGCTACTTCATTTTTTTCCAGGTCCACAAATTTGATTGTATCTCCAATCAGGTAACGCCAGGCACCGGCATTGGTACTCATCAGCAATGCGTATTCTTTACCGGCCTCCACTTCATGGATCATTTTTGCTTCCGGGTTGGCAACAATCTTTCCATCGCTGTCGAAGTTCTTTTCATCAAAAGGCACAAACTCGAAAAAGATATTATTATTCAGGATCAGCTGCATGCCTTTGGCATGTTCCCGCGTTTTGTAGCCAATAAAGCCTTCACTGGAAAGATAGTTCTCGATGTATACGATCGGATGGCCCAATAATTTTTCAAACCCTTTTTTATACGGTTCAAATGCTACACCTCCATGAACAAACACTCCGAAATTGGGCCATATCTCGTGGATATTTTTCACTTTGTAATGCTCGATGATCATTTCCATGCACATCTGGCACCAGGCAGGCACACCTACAATGTAGCCAATGTCCCATTCCTTTGCATGTTCAACGATCTCATTCAGTTTTTGGTTCCAGTCTTTTATTGCTGCAATGCGTCCGCCAGGTTTATAAAAAGTCTGGAACCAGAACGGTCTTTTTTTTGCCAATATGCCGCTGAGGTCACCAGCATACCAGCCGGCTGCCCCTTTTTGCAGATCAGTAGCTCCGCCCAGCATCAGGAACCCTTTTGTCAACGCTTTACGGTTGGCATCTTCATATCCGAAAACGCTTATCAGTTGCCGTATATAATTGATGGTATTGCTACGGAGTAATTCTTTTGTAACCGGAATATATTTACTGGCCGATTCGGAAGTGCCGGAGCTAAGTGCGTAGTATTTTATTTTTCCAGGCCAGGTCACATCAGGCACGCCATCGAGCGTTTTTTTCCACCATTCCTCGTATATCTTATTATAATCATGCACTGGTACCAATTCCTGGAAGCTTTTAGCAGGATTGCGGGTCAATAATGCTTCATCAAACCGGTAATGTTGCCCGAATTCTGTAAATCTTGCCTTCTTGAGCAGTTTCTTCAACACCTTTACCTGTTGCCTTCTCGGATCATTAGGAGGGATCCGGAGAGCGGCCGCAATCGCTTTAGGCAGTTTTATATCAATAATTGAAGCCATAAGTTAAAAACGCTAATTACGTGAATTGGCGCGAATAACGCGAATATAGGCAGAAAGAGTGCAATCGGATTGAAACAAAAAAGACTATCCGACTCCTAATTCACGATACCCATTCCTTATCAATTTTATATCCCTTCCCACTTCATAATCTCTCGCATACCAGTAATCCATCATTTGCAAGCTTTGTAACGGAAGCGTTTGTTGCCTGCCCGACGGTAAACCATTACTTGTAAGAATACCGTGCCGGAGTTTGGGCAGGGAGTTGGTACCCGCATTGTATCCTACCCATGTTTTTTTACCAATCAATACAGACAGGCAATTGGATAAAAAACCAAATGGTTTTTTTATAAGAAACATATGTACAGGAAAACCGATCACCCCTATAAAAGCAACTGATACATCAAGTAATCGTTTTAATCTCCTGTTATAAGGGTCGGATAAATGAAATCCATTTTCTTTGGACAATGACTCGCCGGAGCTTTTTCCCGATTTGCTGCCAACGATGCTCTGACTTCCTGCAGCATGCATCATCAGCTTTGCTTTATTTTTCAGCTGAGGTAAAAAATCCACGATCTCTTTAAAAGAAAGAACGCCCTGGCAAAAAATAATTTCTCTTAATGGTACTGAGTTAACAACATTTTCCAGGGCCGGCCATTTACCCAGTGCCGTTTCATCACCGGGCTCCACAGCAACACGACCCAGTATTTTTTGCTGCGCACCAGCTTCATTCAGCAGTAACAGGCAGCTTTCATATTCTTCCTTTGTTCCTACGATCAATGTGTTGGCATGATCTTCTTTTTCATTGCTGCCGGCTAATACATTTGTTTGAACCAGCACCCACCGCAATACCGCGATCAATATAAATGCCAGCAACACGCCAAAAAGAATGATGCCCCGGGAAAAACGGTAATGTTCGGGCATAAGGGCATAGCCAGCCAGCAAAACAATAGCTGCGATGAGGGTAGATTTTACCAGCTCCGATCTTTTATACCAACGGTCATATAATCCCGCATAATAAGCTGTTCCCAGGTAAACAAGTGTAAAAGCAGGAAAAGCGATCCAAAGGATTTTTGTTTCATATTGCGTATCGGTTTTCACATAAGTATTCCACACATTTTTCATTATCCAGAAGGATAAAAGGATAATACCCGCATCCATCAACGGTAAACCCATACGGCGGATGAAGCCGGCCAGGGCCGACATGGTTGCTCTTGCCCAGATGGCGATATGAATAAAGAAATTAAAGATTCCCGCTTTGCTGCCGCCATAATGCTTCCGGACAAAAATGCTCATTGCATTATAAAACATGCGGACATAATTCATACTGCCCCGCTTAGTGCTTTCTCCTTTGAAGTGAATAATGCTACTGCCGGAATAATAATAATTGATGTACCCTGCCTGTTGTATACGATAGCTCAGGTCAACATCTTCTCCATACATAAAAAAGGTTTCATCAAAAGCGCCTGTTTTATCCAGCACTTCTTTTTTTACCATCATATACGCACCGGCCAACACATCCACAGGATGATCTTTATTTTCATCAAGGTTGCCGAGATGGTAACGTGCAAAAACAGCAGAGCGCGGAAACAATCTCGCCAGGCCGGATAGTTTATAAAAAGACGTGAGGGGCGAAGGGAATGACCGCTTCGATTCCCGCAAAAAACTCCCGTTTCCATCTATCATTTTAATACCAAGCGCTCCGGCATCGGGCCGGGCTTCGAGAAAGGCAATGGATTTTTGCAGGCAGTCTTCCGGCAAAATAGTATCCGGGTTAAGAAAGAGAATATATTTTCCCCGGGCCTGCTTCAAACCCTGGTTGCAGGCCTGTGCAAAACCGGTATTGGCTTGATTGGCGATAAAAAAAACTTCCGGAAAACGAGGTTGAAGATATTCCAGGCTGTTATCCGTTGATTTATTATCTATTACAATTACCTCTGCCTGCATGCTCATCACAGCCTTGCGAACAGAGTAAAGACATTGCTCCAGGAAATGCTTGACATTATAATTAACTATGATAATCGTCAGATCCACTTAAACAGTTTAATTTTTTGTCTGGTAATGCAAAGAAAGAAAAACCGGGCGAACATTCATATAAGGCGTCTGTTATCTTAAAAGCCAGGTAAACAGGTTAGGTAGCCCGGGTTTTCTGGGTTTTTGGCTCCAAAAGATGTGGCATAAGGCCTGAGATAACCTGAGAAGATGATGAAGATTGTAAATGCTTAAAGCAGGAGGTTGGCAGTTGAAGGTTATCTTTGCGCATGCTTAAAACAACACTTATCGAAGCGGCAAAGGCCGGCGCTGCAGAAGTACAGCGTTTTTTCCAGAAGGAATTCAAGATCACCAACAAAACAGGGATAAATAACCCCGTAACAGAAGCCGATCACGCAGCAGAAAAAGCTATCCTGGGTGTGATCAAATCCCGGTTTCCGGAGCATTATATACTAAGTGAAGAAGCCGGCGAAATTATCCAGGATTCCAATTACAAATGGATCATTGACCCGATAGACGGCACCATCAATTTTGCACATGGCATTCCTATCAATTGCGTATCTATCGGTATTGAAAAAGATGGAGTGGTAATATTAGGTGCGGTTTATAATCCTCATCTGAATGAGTTCTTCCTTGCCGAAAAAGGAGCTGGAGCTACACTAAATGATAAACCTATCCGGGTAAGCCAGGAGCCTAATGTTATTAGCTCCAACCTGGTCACTGGTTTTCCCTATACTTACATCAATATGCCAAATGGCCCACTGGAAGTTTTTGAACGGTTCATCCGAAAAGGTATCCCTGTGCGCCGGCTCGGTGCTGCAGCTATTGATCTTTGCTGGGTGGCGTGCGGCCGGTTTGATGGGTTTTATGAGCATAAACTGGAGGCCTGGGACAGTGCAGCAGGATATCTCATGGTGGAAGAAGCCGGTGGAAAAGTAACCGATTTTGAGGGTAATAAATATTCGCTTTATCAACACCGCATCCTTGCCACCAATGGTAAGATCCACGATGAAATGCTGGACATTATCAATAACCGGAAAGAATTCTGAACCGAAGGTTCATTTACTATTTAAAGATCACGTTTATGGAACGAACAGAAATATCCTCGCTGGGTGAGTTTGGTTTGATTGACCATCTTACCAAAAATATAGAGCTTCAAAATGTTTCTTCCCTGCTGGGTGTGGGAGACGACGCTGCTGTGATAGATCATTTCGGCAAACAAACTGTAATAACCACTGATCTGCTGGTGGAAGGCGTGCATTTTGACCTGATGTATACACCGCTGAAACATCTTGGTTATAAAAGCGTGGTGGTAAACCTGAGTGATATTTATGCCATGAATGCAACGCCCACGCAGATCGTGATCGGGCTGGGTATCAGCAACCGTTTCAGCCTGGAAGCACTGGATGAATTTTATGAAGGCGTGTATGCTGCCTGTGCCACTTACGGAGTGGACCTGGTAGGAGGCGACACCACTTCTTCCCAAAAAGGTTTTATTATTTCTGTTACTGCTATCGGTGAGGTAGCCCCTGATAAGTATGTGAAGAGAAGCACTGCACAAAAAGGCGATCTCATCTGTGTAAGTGGTGATCTTGGCGGTGCCTATGTAGGATTGCTGTTCCTCGAAAGGGAAAAAAGAATTTTTCGTGAAAGCCCGAATGTGCAGCCCGACCTGGAAGGTGAATCCTATGTGATCGGCCGCTTGCTAAAACCAGAAGCAAGAAAAGACATTATTGATTTCCTGGCCAGCTCGTCTATTATTCCTACAGCAATGATGGATATCAGCGATGGCCTTAGTTCGGAGATCCTGCACATCTGTAAAGACAGCAATCTTGGTTGTGTATTGTATGAAGACAAGCTGCCGATTTCAGACGATATGAAAAAAGCTGCGTTCAAGTTTGAGATTGACCCAACAGCCTGTGCACTGAGCGGAGGAGAGGACTATGAATTATTATTTACCATTCCTCAATCTGAGTATGATAAATTGGTTTTAAATGAAGAAATTAGTGTGGTGGGGTATATGACAGAGCCGGAGCAGGGCGCTAACATTATTACAAAAGGTGGGAGCAAACATGCAATAACGGCGCAGGGATGGAATCATTTGAAGAAGTAGCTATAAACTTTTAATCCAAACCCGGCCACCGGTGATCCATATCTAAATCTATGCGGCAACTGCTGATCTTATATCTATTGGCTGTGATAACGGGATGCGGCGTTGCTAAATCCTCCTTTTCTCCCAATAAAAAATATCCTCCGGATGTGTTGCAAAAGGATTATGCCATTTACCGGCAAACCCTAGAAGAAGCTCATCCCGGCCTTTACTGGTATACCAGTAAGGATAGTATGGATTATTATTTTAACCTGGGTTTTCAGCAACTGAAAGATTCATTGACAGAGCCGGAATTCAGAAAGGTACTATCTTATGTTACGGCCAAAATAAATTGCGGTCATACATCCATCCGCTCATCCAAAGCTTTTTCCAAATACCAGGACACGGTACGTATTGGCCGTGTATTTCCTTTAAGTCTTAAACTTTGGCAGGACACAGCCGTGGTTGCAGCCAATCTTAACCGCCGTGATTCCATTTTAAAAAGAGGTACTATTATCACCGGCATTAATGGCCTTCCGATGAATAAGATCGTGGATACGCTTTTTAGCTATATCGGAACGGATGGTTATAACAGAACGAATAAATACCAGATATTGAGCAACCGCGGATTTTTCGGGTCCCTTTACAGCACTTTGTTTGGTTATCCTGCAGTGTACCGGATAAACTATATCGACAGCCTGGGCCGGGCGGGCATCATGCAGGTCAGGCCTTTTTTTCCCGGCGCGGATACAATGGCCCGGGCGCAGGCCGTTCCGGTGAGGCGGTTGCCACAACCATCGAGGAAAGAAAGAAAAGAAATGCGGCGCAATTCGGTACGTTTATTAAAACTGGACACTGCCAATCATGTTGCAATGATGGACCTTAATTCTTTTGGCCGTGGTTATGGATTAAAAGGATTTTTCCGCCGTTCATTCAGGGCTTTAAAGAAAAACAATATCAAGCACCTCATTATTGATGTAAGAGGAAACGGTGGCGGCAGCGTGACCAACTCAACATTGATCACCCGTTTCCTCACAGATCATCCATTCAAGGTTTCCGACTCTTTATATGCTATCCGTAAAAGAAAAACCTATAGCCGTTATATACAGAATGATTTTTTCAACCGGCTTTTTCTTTCACTGTTTGCTCCAAAACGGAAAGACGGTAAGTATCATTTCAAATACTACGAACGGCACTTATTCAAACCAAGGAAGAAAAATCATTTTGATGGCAAAACGTATATCCTGATCGGA
>CBHEUU010000008.1:0-20192 GCA_965990355.1 uncultured Chitinophagaceae bacterium | reverse complement strand
GTATTACCCGCGAAGAGCAGGATGCTTTTGCAATAGAAAGCTATAAACGCAGTCAGGCTGCCTGGGAAAATGGCTGGTTTGGTGATGAAGTGGTACCGGTGGAAATACCACAGCGTAAAGGCAATCCTGTTGTTGTTGAAAAAGATGAAGAACCTTACAATGTAAAGTTTGAAAAGATACCTACACTAAGTCCGTCTTTTGCAAAAGACGGCACTGTTACAGCTGCCAATGCTTCCACCTTAAATGATGGAGCTGCAGCGCTTGTGCTGATGAGTGCAGACAAAGCAAAAGAACTGGGCATTAAGCCCATTGCCCGTATTCTTTCTTATGCAGATGCAGAGCAGGCGCCTGAATGGTTTACCACAACTCCTTCCATAGCTGTTCCCAAAGCGGTAGCGAAAGCCGGGTTGAAAATGGAGCAGATTGATTATTGGGAACTCAATGAAGCTTTCAGCGTAGTAGGCATTGAGAATACACGCCGCATGAAACTCGATCCTGCAAAAGTAAATGCGCATGGTGGGGCAGTAGCCATTGGGCACCCGCTTGGCGCCAGCGGAGCAAGGATCATTGTTACTTTGCTCAATGTATTGAAGACAAAGAAAGCAAAGCTGGGGGCTGCAGGAATTTGTAATGGAGGGGGTGGAGCCTCAGCGATGGTGATTGAATTAGTGTAATTGCATTTGCAGAGTTGCTGAAGCAATAATGGCCATGAAAGTCGGTGCTGATGCATTGGGTCTTGTTGCCCGGATGCCAGGCGGGCCGGGCCTAAAAACTGCAGGCTTTTATTGAAGCTGCCCGCTCTTGATAATATTCTGAATGATCTTATCTGCATGTTCTCTTGAGTTCTCAATGAATAGCCGGTGTGTATTCATTCCTCCGCAGATCACTCCAGCAAGATAAACACCTGGTACATTCGTTTCGTGTGTTTCTTCATTGATATAAGGACATAGCACTTCATCATCCGACAACCGGATACCCGTCTTCCGGAGAAAATCGAGATTAGGCTGATATCCGGTAGCAGCGATCACCCAATCATTTTCTATTGTGATCAATCCGTCTGGAGTTTGAATGTCCACTTCATTTTCGCGGATAGCAGCAACAGAAGAATGGTAAAACACTTTGATGGAACCTTCTTGTATGCGGTTGAGTACATCCGGGCGCACCCAGTATTTCACGCGCTTGCCAATATCTTCTCCTCTTATCACCATGGTAACGTCTGCACCTTTCCGCCAGGTTTCCAGCGCTGCATCTACTGCTGAATTCTGTGCGCCAACCACCAGCACTTTCTGAAAAGCATAGAAGTGAGGGTCTTTATAATAATGCGTCACTTTCGGAAGATCTTCACCCGGTACATTCAACCGGTAAGGAATATCATAAAAGCCGGTTGCAATGATAATATTGCCTGCAGTATACTGTGCTTTGCTGGTTGTTACTTCAAATGTAGTATTACCTGAACGGTGAATGGAGGTTACTTCTTCAAACAAATGAATATTCAGGTGAAAAGAACTGGCTACCCGGCGGTAATATTCCAGCGCTTCCAGGCGGGTAGGTTTTGCATTATTGCTTACGAATGGAACATTGCCGATCTCCAGCCGCTCTGAAGTGGAAAAAAAAGTCATGTTCACCGGGTAATGATAAAGCGAATTTACCAGGCTGCCTTTTTCAAGGATAAGATAGGAGATGCCTGCTTTTTGTGCAGCAATTGCACAAGCCATACCAATAGGGCCGCCGCCAACAATGATAAGAGGGTAATGAGTGGAAGACATTTGCAAATATACTTGATGAAGATTTGTAGTTTAACGATGTGGGATGCGAGATGTGGGATATGGGATGTGAGATGCGTGATCCTGGATACTTCATTATTAAGCGGCGTCTGTTTTTAGTAATATCCCATGTCCCGCATCCCACATCCCGACAAACACCATAACAGAAATCTCCGATTTTAGGTTTTATCGGCCATCTCGCTTATTTTTGCCCCTCTTAAAAATTAACCGAATAAAATGGCAAGATCAATCGCATTTCGTGACGCTCTCCGTGAAGCAATGTCTGAAGAAATGAGAAGGGATGACCGGGTTTTCCTGATGGGTGAAGAAGTAGCAGAATATAATGGCGCTTATAAAGTAAGCCAGGGTATGCTGGCTGAATTTGGTCCCAAAAGGGTGATAGACACGCCGATTGCAGAACTGGGTTTTACTGCAGTTGGTGTAGGTGCCGCTCAAAACGGCCTTCGTCCAATAGTAGAGTTTATGACCTGGAACTTTGCCGTACTGGCCTTAGATCAAATTCTCAATACAGCTTCCAAGATGTTGGCAATGAGTGGCGGACAAATATCCTGCCCCATCGTATTCCGCGGTGGTAATGGCTCAGCAGGCCAATTAGGCGCCCAACACTCAACTGCATTCGAAGCTTTATATGCAAATATTCCCGGTATTAAAGTCGTTTCCCCCAGTAACGGTTATGATGCCAAAGGCTTGCTGAAACAGGCTATCCGCTATGAAGAAGATCCGGTGATGTTCATGGAAAGCGAGCAGATGTATGGCGATAAAATGGAAGTTCCGGAAGAAGAATATTATATTGAATTAGGCAAAGCCGATGTGAAAAAAGCAGGCAGGGACGTGACTATTGTTTCTTTCAATAAAATGATGAAAGTGGCTTTGGGTGCCGCTGCTGAACTGGAGAAAGAAGGAATAAGTGCGGAAGTGATAGACTTAAGAACTATCCGCCCGCTCGACTGGAAAACGATCCTCGAAAGCGTAAAGAAAACCAACCGCCTTGTAATAGTAGAAGAACAATGGCCTTTTGCTTCTGTTTCTTCTGAGATCACTTACCGGATTCAAAAAGAAGGCTTCGATTACCTGGATGCACCGATCCGCCGTATCACTGCTGCTGATGCTCCTTTGCACTATGCACCAAACCTGGTGGCTGCCGCATTACCTGATGTAAGCAGGACAGTGAAATTAGTAAAAGAGGTAATGTATCTGAAAAAGTAAAGATTTCCACAAATTTAATAGACTTTTAGCCCGCTTGTTCTGAAGAATACGCGGGCTTCTTATGTTTATACACAAATCGTAGATTTACGCTTAATATTTATTTGTAAGATAATGCAGCGATTTGCGTTTAAAATTGCATCTTTGTAATGGTTTTTCATAGGATATTGGATTTTAAAAGCGAGGCTGGATTTCTATCCGGCCTCTTTGTTTTTTACGATAACCCTCGCTCAACGATTTCTGTCCGCAAATACTTTTCCTTCCATATTTTTGCCCAAACTTGATTTAATGGCTGATATACTGATCATTGACGATGAAAAAGCGATCCGCAAGACCTTGACCGAAATACTCTCGTTTGAAGGCTATAAGCTGGATGAAGCTTCTGATGGTGAAGAAGGACTGAAAAAATTCAAGGAAAAGACCTTCGACCTTGTTCTATGTGATATTAAGATGCCTAAGTTGGACGGAATCGAATTCCTGCAAAAAGCCAGCGAGGTTAATCCCGATATTCCTATTATTATGATATCCGGGCACGGAAATATCGAAACTGCCGTGGAAGCAGTGAAAAAAGGCGCTTACGATTATATTTCCAAGCCGCCTGATCTGAACAGGCTGCTGATCACGATCCGCAATGCGATGGAGCGCACAAGCCTGGTAACGGAAACCAAAGTGCTGAAACGGAAAGTCAGCCGCGTACAGGAAATGATCGGTGGTTCTGCACCTATGCAGAAAATCAAAGACACCATTGATAAAGTTGCGCCAACAGATGCCCGTATCCTTATTACCGGTGAAAACGGGGTAGGTAAGGAACTGGTGGCCCGTTGGGTGCACGAAAAAAGTAACCGCAACAGCGGCCCGCTGGTGGAAGTGAACTGCGCTGCCATCCCCACTGAACTGATCGAAAGTGAACTGTTCGGTCATGAAAAAGGATCCTTTACTTCTGCGATCAAGCAACGGATAGGAAAATTTGAGCAGGCCAATGGTGGTACGCTGTTCCTTGATGAAATAGGTGATATGAGCCTCAGCGCACAGGCAAAAGTGCTGCGTGCTTTGCAGGAAGGTAAGATCACCCGCGTAGGAGCAGACAAAGACATCAATGTAGACGTAAGGGTTATTGCCGCTACCAATAAGGACCTTTTAAAAGAAGTGGATGCAAAAAATTTCCGTCTCGATCTTTATCACCGCCTGAGTGTGATCCTTATTCATGTTCCTTCCCTCAATGAAAGACGTGATGATATACCCGTGCTGGTTGACCAGTTTCTTGAAGACATCTGTGCTGATTATGGAATTGTTAAAAAAGGAATAGACGAAGATGCACTGAAGCTCTTGCAGGAATACGACTGGACAGGAAATATCCGGGAACTGCGCAACGTAGTGGAGCGTTTGGTCATCCTGTCAGCCAAGAATATCACCGGCGACGATGTGAAAAGCTACGTGATGCCCCGCTAACCGCCTATCCATATTAGCAAAAGTTTCTCGGTGAAAAATGCATTAAAACAATACTTTTGGCTGTTTAAAATAAAATCAGGCTCATGCCTTTACAACATTTACTGATCATTTATCTTATAGGTACCCTTCTTGTATTTCTGCCATCATTCGGATTGGCGAAATTGTTTGTCAAAGCAGGTGTGCCTTCCTGGAAAGCATACGTTCCTTTTTACAATACCTGGATGATGCAGGAAATAGCCCAACGCCCCAAGCATTGGGTATTCTGGCAATTCATTCCCGTGGTAGGATGGTTTATTACTCCGGGCATTTTTATTGAGTTTGCCAAAGTATTCGGCAAGTATTCATTTGGGCAGCATACGATGGCTGCTTTATTCGCACCATTTTATTTCCCCTGGCTGGCCACGCATAAGGACACCCGTTTTGTTGGTGCAGAAACTGTAAGAAAATACCATAAACCCGGTTGGAGAGAATGGGTGGATGCCGCCATCTTTGCAGTGGTAGCTGCTACCCTGATCCGCACTTTTATTTTTGAAGCGTATACCATTCCTTCCGGCTCGATGGAGAAAACCCTGCTGGTAAAAGATTTTCTTTTTGTGAGCAAACTGAGTTACGGACCTCGTATACCCAATACACCATTATCGGTTCCTTTTGTTCATAATTACATGCCCATCACCAATGGCAAATCTTATTCAGAACTGATAAAGCTTCCTTATATCCGCTGGTTTGGCAGCGCACCCAAAAGGGGAGATGTGGTAGTGTTCAATTTTCCTGCTGGTGACACAGTGATACACGCCGAAGGTTTTGAATCATTCAACCCCTATATCGATATAAAAAGAAAGGCAGCACTTGGATCGAGAGATGATCAGATGGTACTGGCTGATCCTGAAAATTTCCCGGTTGTATCGCACCCGGTAGATAAAACAGACAACTATATCAAACGTTGCGTAGGCGTGGCAGGTGATACTATTGAAGTAAAAGATGATGTGGTATATGCCAATGGTGTGCAGCAGACTCCGCCTCCTTATTCAGAACTGAATTATATCGTAACCGTAACAGCTCCTGCGCTGGATATGGATATGATGAAGAGTACTTATGATGTTGATTTTGATAAAGGCGAATACAGTGCTACCGGCAGACCCAATGAATACCGGATGCTGCTTACCTACAACGCTAAAGAGCTGATGCTGAAAAATGGTTTGGCAAAAAGCATTGTGCCTGATACGCAATACGGCTTTGCATCAAGTGATGTATTCCCCTACGACACTTTGCATCAATGGACAAGGGATAATTTCGGCCCGGTATGGATACCAAAGAAAGGCGCAACGATTCAATTAACGCCGCAGAATTTCAGTATCTACGAAAGGGCCATCCGTATTTACGAACACAATGATCTGCAGGAGAAGAATGGTAAATATATCCTGAATGGAAAAGAGACCAGCAGTTATACTTTCAAAATGGATTATTACTGGATGATGGGGGATAACCGCCAGGGATCACAGGATAGCCGTTACTGGGGATTTGTGCCGGAAGACCGGGTTGTAGGGAAAGCCTGGATGATCTGGTTCAGTTGGGAAGGAGGGCCACGCTGGAAACGGTTGTTTAATATTGTGAAATAAAAATGAACTAACTTTAGATGCCCCGGAACTTACCGGGGCATTTTTGTCTGATAAGGATTTACTATGAAGGAGAAGAAAATTGAAATTGAATACAGGGTTTACCAGGATATAAGTGAGCTCAGTAAAAAAGATGCTGAGCTGTTGACCACTGCCAGGGCAATCACAAAAGAGGCTTATGCTCCTTATTCCCGCTTTCGTGTTGGCGCTGCTGCCCATACGGAAAAAGGGATCGTCACCGGCACCAACCAGGAGAACGCTTCTTTTCCTGTAGGTATATGTGCAGAGCGTTCATTGCTTTCAACAGCAGCAGCCCTGTTTCCGGGCATTGCGATAGACACGCTGGCTATCAGTTATGACAACGAAAAAGGGGAGAGCATTCATCCCATTTCTCCCTGCGGCATGTGCCGCCAGGCTTTGCTGGAATATGAAAGCCGTGGAGGCAAACCTTTGCGCCTTATTCTTAGCGGGCAAAGCGGAGAGATCATTGTAGTGGACAGTGTATCGAAATTATTACCGTTTGCTTTTACAGATAAAGAACTGATCTGACTATTCAGTTCTCAGGCTTTTTGCAGGATTGGCGAGAGCTGCCTTGAGCGATTGAAAACTTACTGTCAGTAAAGTGATAGCTAATGCGCCAGCACCTGCCGATAAAAATATCCACCAGGAAATAGTAGTGTGATACTGATAATTCTGCAACCAGCTTTGCATGAAGTAGTATGACCCAGGTACCGCAATGAATAGTGAAATGATCACCAGCATCACAAATTCTTTGGACAGTAATTGCCACAGGCTGAAAACAGATGCACCCAACACTTTTCTTACACCAATTTCTTTTATTCTTTGTTCAGCCATGAAAGAAGCCATACCAAATATGCCAAGGCAGGAAATAAATATGGCCAGAATAGCGAAGGCTGTAGACAGCTTGCCTATCTTTTCTTCATCTGAAAATTTACCCGCATATTCTTCATCAGCAAACTTATAATTAAACAATTCTTCCGGGAGGTATTTTTTATACACGGCTTCGATGCTGGAAAGGGCTTCTGCAGTGGGTTTGGTGGGATTAAGCTTTATGTTTAAAATATCTCCGTTATTGGGATCAAGGTTAAATATAGTCGGCTTAACAGGCTCGTAAGGTGATTCCATTAACACGTCTTTAATAACGCCAATGATCGTATACACGTTACCGTATTGCTGAATGGTTTTGCCTATTGGCTCTTTAAACCCGATATACTTTGCGGCGGCTTCATTAATCACAATAGCAAATGAATCGGCGCCAAACTCCTTGCTGAAGTCACGACCATTGATCAGTTCAAAACCGACTGTTTTTCCGTATTCGGGTGATACACTTACCGTATTGAATTTAGCGCTTACCAGTGCATCCATGCCTTCCCAGGTAAAGCCGTTATTAAAGTGATTATTTTCTGTAATAGGGGTGTTTGATACGGCCATATCTGTTATTGCCCTTTGCTGCAATAAATCATTACGCATGCTGGCAAAATGATTACGGTAATTATATGATTTCATGGCGATCGTGATCAGCCCCTGCCTGTTGTACCCGATAGGGCGGGATTTGGCAAACTGTATTTGCCTGAATACGATGATGGTGCCGATAATAAGAATAATGGACACGGCGAATTGTGTGACCACCAAAACCCTGCGTGGCAGAGTAGCCGAACGGCCTGCTTTAAAAGTACCTTTCAGCACTTTTACCGGCTGGAAAGAAGATAAATATAATGCAGGGTATATTCCAGCCAGTAAACCGGTAACAAGCGTAACACCAATGCCCGTCAACCAGAAATAAATATTATTGAAAGGGAAATTTATCTGTTTGCCGGAAACATTGTTAAAGAACGGAAGGACTATAAGCACAAGCGCTACTGAAACGATCAGGGCCAGCGTAGCAACCAATATTGATTCGCTGAAAAACTGGCTGATCAATTGTGAGCGTAATGAACCAATGGCTTTGCGTATACCCACTTCCTTTGCACGCTTTTCACTCCGTGCTGTGCTGAGGTTCATGAAATTTATACATGCCAGCAGTAAAACAAGTACACCGATAATTGCAAACATCCACACATATTGAATAGCCCCGCCAGTGTTAATGCCATTCTGAAATTCTGAATATAAATGCCACCGGCTCATTGGATGCAAAACTATTTGAGGCTTTTCAAGCTTTGCAGTTTGGGCATCTATTTTATTCAGCTTTATATCTTTGATCTTTGCAGATAAATTTGCGAAATCAGCCTTGTCTGCTATTTGCACAAATACCTGGAATGATTTATTGTACCAGTTATTTTCATTTCCCTTTACCCAGCCTGTTAAATCAAAAAACGGAGCGATAAAGGCGACGTCTTTAAAAGAACTGTTGGCAGGAAAGTCCTCATATACCCCAGCTACCTGTTCAGTAATATCATTATTTATTTTTATGATTTTGCCTATGGGATCATCATCGCCAAAAAGCGATTTGGCGGTGGAGGCAGATAAAAGGACCGTAGAAGATGATTTAAATGCATTGCGGGTACCTGACAGCATTTTCAGGCTCAGCATTTCAGGAGCATCTACCTCCATATAATTACCCTTCGTATCTATTTTCTTATCTCCAATGGTGATAAGGCTGTTCAGGGTCCAGGAGGAAGCCACTACATACTTGAAGTCGCTCTTATATTCTTTGCGGAGTTCTGCACTTAACGGTATCACAGTGCCTTTGTCTGTGCTTACTTTTCCGTTAAGGGTTTCGGTTTGCATTGCCTGTGCAATCCTGTTATAGTTGTCGAAATTCTTATTGAAAGACAATTCACTCCAGATCCATAAACCGATAAGCATGGCAATAGCCATGCCTACAGACAGTCCTGCAAGATTGATAAACGAATTGGTTTTAGTACGGTAAAGGTTGCGCCATGCCGCTCTGAAATAGCTTCTGATCATAAAATTCATTTTAAAATTTCCACGATCGTTTTTTTTTTATTCTCTGCCGGTTGTATGGGGTCTATTTTTCTTAATAACCGTTGAAATGCTGCTTTATCAGTTTCGCTGGTTAATCTGGTGTTCCAAAACTGTAAGATCATTTCAACCTGAAAAGACAATTCAGGATCATCATCTATCAGTTGCTCCAATTCTTTTACTTCTTCTATCGAAGCTTCTTTTGCAAGTTTTCTTGCCAGCAGTGTCCAGGCTCTTTCTTTATTCAAGGGATTGAATTAATGCTTCAAACAATCCTAAGAACATGCCAGACGGAAATATTGTTGATAACCAATATTTTATATTGATTTGGCGGACGCGGACCGTCCGCTTCTGATACAGGAAGAGTTCAGTTTTGAATCAAAACAGCGTTTGCACGCCATACATTATTTTCATTTCGTGTTCCAGCAGCCATTTCTTTCTCCATAATCCTCCGCCATAGCCGGTAAGCTCACGGTTGGAGCCGATCACGCGATGGCAGGGTACGATGATTGCGATATGATTACGGCCATTGGCATTAGCTACAGCGCGGGTGGCTTTGGGATCGCCTGTGCTGATAGCCAGTTGAAGATAACTGATGGTTTTGCCAAATGGAATAGCGGTAAGCAGGTTCCAGGTCTGTTGCTGAAAAGAAGTGCCGGATTGATTAAGCGGCAATTCAAATATTCTTCTTTGCCCGTTGAAATACTGGATAAGCTGTTCGATACATTGTATCAGCATCGGTGGCAGTTCCTCATTACCGGAAGTGGATTCCGGTGGTTCGTTCATAAAATGGACTTCACTGATAAAATCAGGTGTGCCTGATATCCTCAGTAATCCTACTGGCGACTGATAATATGTAGTGTATTTATTATCCAACCTTCATTCCGTTTGTAGCTGACTGGCCGGGCTGTAATAAAATTACGTCTTTGTTTTCATCATATACTCCCAGCACCAGGCATTCGCTTATAAAATCGGCGATCTGCTTGGGTGGAAAATTCACTACGGCAATCACCTGGCGGTTCAATAGATCTTCTTTAGTGTAAAATTTCGTGATCTGCGCAGACGATTGTTTTATCCCGATCCCGCTGCCAAAATCAATCTTCAGTTTAAAAGCAGGCTTCCTGGCTTTGGGGAAATCATTTACTTCTATAATTGTTCCTGCACGCATATCAATCTTTTCAAAATCGGACCAGGTGATAGTAGAGTTCATTTTTTCAAGCTTATTTCTCTTCCAAAATTAGCGATAACCGAAAAATATTTTACATATAATACGAAACCACATCCTTCTAATGATAAACTATAAACTTTTTCATTACCTTGATCCAAAATTTTGCCTAATGGACAATCAGAACAAGAACGATGTTTCCCGCCGCGGTTTTATCCGTCAATCGGCAGTAGTTGGTGCCGGCGTGCTCATTCTTCCACGCCATGTACTGGGTGGTAAAGGCTTTATTGCTCCCAGTGATAAACTGAATATTGCAGGTATTGGTGCCGGAGGTAAAGGGACCAGCGACCTGGAAGAATTTGCCAAAAGCCCTTATGTCAATATTGTGGCCCTTTGTGACGTGGATGAAAGGCAGGCCGTGAAATCAAGAAAGAATTTCCCGAAAGCTACTTTCTACAAGGATTTCAGGGAAATGCTCGCTAAAGAGAAAAACACGATCGATGCTTGTTCTATTTCCACTCCTGATAATACACACGCAGTGGCAACCATGGCTGCGATGCAGCTGGGCAAGCATGTGTACACGCAGAAACCTCTCACACATGATATTTATGAAGCAAGGATGCTGGCTGAAGCAGCAAAGAAATACAAGGTGGTAACACAAATGGGCAACCAGGGTGGTTCTGGTGATGGCGTACGCAAAGCCAAAGAAATATATGATTCAGGAATGATCGGTACCGTAACGGAAGCTCATGCCTGGACCAACCGTCCTGTATGGCCCCAAGGCATTCCAACACCAACGGGCAGTTTTGAAGTGCCTAAAGAACTGGATTGGGACCTTTGGCTTGGCCCGGCTAAAAAGATTGATTACAACCCGGCATACCTGCCTTTCAACTGGCGTGGCTGGTGGGCTTTTGGCACCGGTGCACTGGGAGATATGGCCTGTCATATCATGGACCCGATCTACCGCATTCTTCCTATTGACTATCCTGATTCTGCAGAATGCAGCGTAGCCAATATCTGGAAAGACATGTGGGCGGAAGGAAATTATGTGGACAGCTGCCCGCCGTCTTCCATCATTCATCTCAACTATCCAAGAAAAGATAAGAAAGGGAACATCAAAGTATCCTGGCATGATGGTGGCCTGCTGCCAGAACGCCCTGATGAACTGCAACCCGGTGAGCCCTTTGGCAACTGGGATGGCGGTGTACTATTGGTTGGTACCAAAGGAAAACTGCTGATGGATTGTTATGGCGCGAATCCCCGCCTGCTTCCCACCAGCTTGATGAAAGAAAAGAAAATGCCCAAAGAAACCATCAAACGCGTGCCTGAAGGACACTATATCCAATGGGTGAATGCCTGTATCGCTGGTTATGGAAAAGGACAAACAAGCTCTCCTTTTGAATATGCAGGACCATTTACCGAAAGCATCCTGATGGGCAACCTGGCTATCCGCAGCTGGATGATGCTTAATCCCAAACTCAAAGGATGGGATGATAAATATCTTGGCAGAAAGAAATTATTATGGGATGCAAAGAATATGAAGATCACCAACTTTGATGAAGCAAACCAGTTTGTGAAGAGGGAGTATCGTGAAGGCTGGAGTTTGTAAGCTGAATCGAAAAATCTTTTTTAATCCAGAAGAGCTGCCAATTCGGCCAGCTCTTTTTGTTTATATGCATCGGGCTGGCCGGTAAAACATTTGCTGAATTCATCCAGCAGTTGTTGTATCACCTGCTTATTCTTCCGTGGCTTGAAAAAGGAGGGAGCAGGAGGCACAGATATGCGTTTAAAATAGCTTTCTACATCCTGATGTGAGAATACCTGCCCGGAAGTGGGATCAATAAAAAATTCAATCTTGCTAAGAGGGTCAGGAAGGTTTTCCTGCGAATAACCAGGCTTGAAGTAAGCAATGATGCATTGCCGCGGAATATTGATGGCCCTGACGGGAATATCCAGCAGTTCACAAAGAAGCAGGTAGAGTATGCCATTGCTGATCTGGTTGCCGCGTTTTGCTTCCAGTGTTTTATGCAGCAGGAATTCATTCGGCTCTTTATAATTGACCTCATTCCCTTTTAAACCATAATAGCTGTAAAGAATGCTGGTAACAATATTGATTTGCTCAAGCGGGGTGAGATAATTATTTAATTCCAGCCAGATATTACGGCGGATCTTTTCTATCTCCTGTAAAACAGGTGTGGTGGTAAGCTCAGGATACTGGAACTTGCAAACCAGTAGAGATCCCAGCAAAAGGTCATGATGGCCTGACACATTCCATTGGCGGAAATCTTCTGAGAGGTCGCGGTAATGAAGACGGTGGATCAGTAACTCAATCCTTTCCTGTATGCCTTCGTCCGGCGTGGTTTCCCACAAATGCTCCAGGTTAGGAATGATAGGTTTCCCATAACCAACGATCTTCTCTGAAACTGCATCAAACACTTCTTCATCCGGATCGTCAATTAAGTGAAGCAGGGCCGATATTTCCTTCGTGTTCTCCAATGATGCAATATGGTCAATGCCAGGGAAAAGGAATAGTTAAACTTTTCCACAGGTGGGGAAAGTGGAAGGATTATAAACTTCAAACAATGAATGATAGACGGCTATTTTATTTTTCTTGCCACCACCATCCAATCCCAGGGACGGGGTTCTTTTAACCAGGAGGGAGGTTGTATAAATTCAGTATGCCAGTCGTAATTGATCTTTTGTTTTTGTGTTACCTCAAAACCTTCTTTGCTTAATAACAATTCCAGTTCGTCAGCGAGATAATGTTTGGTGGCAACATTATCAATCTCCACATTTCCCTGCTGAATGCCTGCATATCGCTTCTTTGCGTCCTCTCCTGAAAGGGGAGTGCTGAACAGCCGCTTATCTATCTTCCATTGATGTTGGATAATGCGTGTCAGCAGCCATGATTCCAGCGATGGTACTACCAGAACAAGATGACCGTCTCTCTTTAAGCTCTTATGGATATTACTGAAAAAATTTATACGCTTCTTCAGTGAATCTGTAAGGATGGCATTTACACAAAGCGCTACATCAAACCCCGAAAAAGGAGAATTGCCGGATGACATATCCGCCCGTTTGTATTCCACATTTTCCAGTTGAGGGAAATTTTTCTTTGCAATGGCCAGGTTCTTTGCAGAAATATCCACAGCCATTACTTTTTTAAAAGCAGGTGATAATACCGGTAACCATTTTCCTATTGCACAGCCAATATCTATTACAGATGCTGTTGGTTGGGCATGTTTCAATATGGCTTTTTTGATATAGCCTTTCTTATCCTGCTGCAGTACATCAAATATCTCTTCATTATAATCAGGCGCTATCTTTTCCCAGTAATTGCGGTCCATGTTTTCAAGATTTCTGTAAAAATAATGCTTGATCGCATTCTCCACCGAATAATAAAAACTTTGTGTTCTTTGTTGTCTTGGTGGGAGTTTATCCCCCACAAAGACAAAAAAGAACACAAAGGCCTGCTAAATTTTTATTGGGATATTCTTTCCTTACAGAAAATAAAAATCCCACAAGGAGAATATTTAGTTCTTGCTTGTGGGAAAATGAATGTATTGCTTATTTCTTTTTTGCAGCTTTCTTGGGAGCTGCTCTTTTTTTTGCCGCAGGTTTCTTTTCTTTTTTTGCAAATGCACCGGGTACTTCAGCTTCGATCATCTTTTTCACATCATCGAGACTGAAAGTGGCAGCTTCTTCCGCTGTATATTTCGTGTCATCTGCTTTCTTAGGAAGCTTCAGCATTTTTTTGCCAAAGCGGATAAAGGGACCCCAGCGGCCGTTTTCCACAGCAATGTTTTCATCTGCCCATCTTTGGATGAAACGGTTGGCTTCTTTTTTCACTTTGGCATCAATCAACTCGTTCATATCAGCCTGGGTGAGTGCATCAAAATTGTAACGCCTTGGCACATTGATGAACATTCCATCCCATTTAATAAAGGGGCCAAACCTTCCTTTGCCTTTGGTGATAGGTTTTTCTTCATAAAAACCTACGGGTGCATCTGCCTGTTTTTTCTCTTTGATCAGTTCAATGGCACGGTCAAGGTCAACTGTAGAGAGATCGGTGCCGCGGGGAATGGAAATATATTCTTCTCCCCATTTTACATAAGGGCCAAAACGGCCTACGTTCACTGATATATCCTTGTCTTCAAATTGTCCGAATGTTCCCTGTAGTTTGAACAGGTCCATTGCTTCTTCATACGTGATGGTCTCAATGCTTTGACCGGTTGGTATTTTCGCGAAGCGGGGTTTGTCTTCATCATCCGCACTGCCGATCTGCACCATGGGACCATAGCGGCCCATGCGCGCCACAACCGGTTTGCCTGATTCAGGATCTGAACCCAGCTCCCTTTCACCTTTGATGCGTTCAGCTGTTTCAATCGTGTTGTCTACATCTTTTTTGAAGGGACTGTAGAACTCATCGATCATTTTGTTCCATTTCATCTTACCTTCTGCCACTTCATCAAACTCTTCTTCTATTTTGGCAGTGAAGCCATAGTCCATGATGTCGTCAAAATATTGCTTCAGGAAGTCGGTGACCACCAATCCAAGATCGGAAGGGAAAAGTTTTGATTTTTCTGCGCCGGTATTTTCCTGCTCTGTTTCCTTGCTGAGCGTATCATTTTTCAACAGCAACACGCGGTAATCTCTTTTTATGCCTTCTTTGTCTCTTTTCTCCACGTATCCTCTTTTTAAAATAGTGGAAATAGTGGGTGCATAAGTAGAAGGACGGCCAATACCCAGCTCTTCCAGTTTCTTTACCAGCGATGCTTCGGTGTAGCGGGGCAGGGGACGGGTAAAGCGTTCTGTGGCTTTCATTTCTTTCAATGGCAATTGCTGGCCCGGGGTCAGCGGTGGCAGCATGCCTTCCTGTGTTTCATCTTCATTCACTTCCTCATCATCCTTGTCTTCGCGGTACACTTTCAGGAAACCGTCAAACTTCAGCACTTCGCCGGAAGCTGTCAGTTCTTCCTTATTAGTAGAGATCTCGATTTTAGCGGTAGTCTTTTCCAGTTCTGCATCTGCCATCTGGCTGGCCATCGTACGTTTCCAGATCAGTTCATACAGGCGCTTCCAATCAGGCTCTTCCACGGTAGTATTGTTCATGTAAGTAGGCCTGATAGCTTCGTGTGCTTCCTGTGCGCTTTCGTTTTTGTTTTTATATTGACGGAACTGGTGGTATTTATCACCATACATTCCTTTTACGGTATTGGTAATATCGCCCAGCGCGGTATTGCTCAGGTTCACGCTGTCGGTACGCATATAAGTGATATAACCGTTTTCGTAAAGCTTCTGTGCTATCAGCATCGTTCTCGACACACCATATCCCAGTTTGCGGGAGGCTTCCTGCTGCAGGGTGGAGGTGGTGAACGGTGGAGCAGGTGAGCGCTTGCCGGGTTTTACCTGTATATCGGTGACTTTATAATCGGCACCTATGCAGCTTTTCAGAAAAGCTTCTGCATCTTCCGCTTTGGATTGTTTTTTTCCTTCTGCTGCGAAAGTGACTGATTTATTGGTCAGGTCTTTGGCAGTGAATAGCGCTTCTATTTTAAAGGAGCTGGTAGGAATAAATGCATTGATCTCCCTTTCTCTTTCCGCGATCAGCCTTACGGCCACGCTTTGCACACGACCTGCGCTGAGGTTGTTGCGCATGCTCATTTTCCGCCAAAGCACAGGGCTGAGTTCGAACCCTACGATGCGGTCCAGGATCCGGCGGGCCTGTTGGGCCATCACCAGGTTCATATCAAGCGTGCGCGGATTTTTTACTGCTGCCTGAATAGCGGGTTTGGTGATCTCATGAAAAACGATCCGCTTGGTTGTTTTGGGATCAAGCCCCAGCACCTCGCATAAATGCCAGCTGATAGCTTCCCCTTCACGGTCCTCATCCGTTGCCAGCCATACTTCGTCAGATTTTTTTGCCAGGGACTTCAGTTCTTTTACCACTTTTTCTTTTTCATCCGGCACGATATACCTGGGAGCAAAGTTTTTTTCAATATCGATACCCATTCCGGCTTTTTCCAGGTCCCGGATATGCCCGAAACAGCTCTTTACCTGGAAGTCGGTTCCTAGAATTTTTTCTATAGTTTTTGCTTTCGCAGGGCTCTCAACAATCAATAGGTTTTTCGCCATATACACACCATAATTAAATAAAATAACCACTGTTTAGTGGCCGCAAGTTAGAACAAGAATAATAAATTTTTTTGTAAACCAGCTGTTGAAGGTCTTTTCACCACCTGTTTCAAGTTTATTCCGGATAAAATCCGCCACTTTTTCAATCGTTTCAAACCCTTGTCTGGTAAGGGTTTCAGGGGTGTTGTGTTTTTTCTTCGTACAGTCTTAACAATTTTTTACGCAAATATATTCAGGGGTGGGCAGGAAAGATACGTGTGATGTTACGCATTTCAACGTTATTTTTCTGTTTTGGTAAGGAAGTAATGACAGACTTCAGCGGCCCATTCTGCGTATGCTTTTCCGGATGGATGCAGGCCATCTTCTGCCAGCAGACTTGCATCGGAAGAGGCTTTTCTCGTACCAGGAGTAATATTAATATAATGTACTTTATATTTTTCAGCGAGCAGCTGATTGGCTGCGTTATAGGCATCAATATCTGCGGCTATCTGTTTGCGGTCGCGACCCTCCGCAAAAGGTGTTACTCCCCAATCCGGGATAGACAATACCACTACATGTGAACTGTCATTACCGGCGAGTTTGATGGCCTGTTTTAACAGGTGCTCAAACTCCGGAATATAGTCGACTACTTTCAGCCCTCGATACTGATTGTTTACACCTATTAATAAGGTAACAAAATCATATTGCTTTTTCAGCCGGGCCTTATTCAGTGCTGCCTGGAGCTCCCCGGTAGTCCACCCCGTTTTGGCAATGATCCTTGGTGCAGCCAGTTTCTTTCCTTTTTCACGCAACAGGCGCACGGTCTGTGAAGGAAAATTTTCTTCCGTGACTACTTTCTCGCCGATGGTATAAGAATCACCGAGTGCGAGGTAGGTATAGGTTTTGGGGGATGGAGAAACTTTCATGCCGGTGATAAAAATAAGGAGGATGAAGCAACTTAAGAAAGTCGCCGGTTTACTATTGGTTATGTACCTGGCTTTTGAGTGCATATACTTCAAAGAAAATTCACGATCTCTTTTCTTACTTCCTCATCCCGGTAGATCCTGCTATGTCCGAGCCCTTTTGTTATCACAAACCGGATATTAGACAAATTTCGGTCTTTAATTTTTAAGGCATCGGTCAGCGGAGTGATCTTATCATTTTCATCATGAAGCCATAGTATAGGGCTTTGAATATATTCAAGTGTTCTCCCGATCGAAAACCAGGCCACTGTCTGGCCGCCTACACGCGTAATAATATCGTTGAATTCTTTCCGGACATTATCACTTTTCAATTGGATAAAATGAAAGAACTGGTTGATGGCCGTGGCTGTTTCCGTAGCCGGTGCGATCAGCACCACACGGCGGTCAATGTCCGGTTTCATTTCAGCCAATGCCAGGCAGAGGCATAATCCGCCGAAGGAATGGGCTATGAATGATTGCATGGGGCCATAGTGCTGGTAAATATGCCGGATAAAACTGCTGTAAACCACTGCATTCACCTGTTTGCCACTGCTGCGCCCATGCGCCGGTGCATCAAAAGCCAGTACCTCATAGCCTTTTTGCAAAAGAGGCTGCACATACTGATCGAAATTGATCACCGATGATTCAAATCCATGGATGATCAGCGCCCGCCGGCCCGCATTTTTATTCCAGCGATAACCGACGATGCGATAATTCTCGAAATCAAAATGAAGTTTCTCAGCTTCCCTGAAGATAGGAGGTAAGGGGCCGCGGTTCCGGCGCTGCGGTGTAGAGAATAAATTAAAAGCCTGTTCAGCTGTTTTCCTGGGCGAAATAGAGGATAATACTCTGAATTTATTCCGGATATAACCCACTGCGATTTTTTGCACTAATTTCATCATCGGGTACAAATTTATTCAATGCAGATTAAACTTCGGGTTTGGTTATGGATATCGTTATCATTGGCTCTGGAAATACGGCTGCGGTGCTGGGAAGAAAATTCAAACAGGCTGGTCATACCATTCTCCAGATACTAAGCCGCAATGCATCTGACGCCACTCAGCTGGCTTATGAATGGGACACTGAATCTGCCAATTATATTACCCTTCTGAACAAGAACGCGGATGTATACATCATTGCAGTTTCGGACGATGCTGTAAAAGAGATCGCTGCCGATCTTCGCCTGCCTGGTAAAGTAGTAGCGCATACGGCTGCAGCTGTGCCTGCCGATGTATTAAAATCCGTAACGGCTCACTACGGCGTTTTTTATCCCTTGCAAAGCCTGCGAAAAGAAATGGGTACACTGCCGGACCTCCCGGTGTATGTGGACGGGCATGATAAGACTGCCAAACAGAAACTCGAACAGCTGGCTCTTTCCATTTCTTATTACCCGCCAGTGGCGGCAGGTGATGAGCAGCGGTTGAAGCTGCATGTGGCAGCGGTGATCGTCAATAACTTTGTGAACCACCTGCTCGCCCTTGCCGAAGAATACTGCAAAAAAGAAGGCATTGCTTTCAGCCAGTTGCTGCCATTGATTGATGAAACGATCTCACGTATCAAAGAAGTATCTCCCAAACAGGCGCAGACCGGCCCGGCCATCCGCCATGATGATGAAACGATTCAAAAGCATCTGGCGATTTTGTCGGCACACCCGGAACTACAGAAAATTTATCTTCTGCTTACATCCAGCATACAACATGATGCACAATAAACAAATTACAAATTTAATTCTAAGCTATACTCTTCTAATAAATAAGGTAATATCTGTTAGAAACGATTCCTTCCCGTCTTCCCGCCTTACCGGTAAAAAAATTGCTTACCGTTTTTTTATCTTACCGGTAAGGCGGGAAGACGGGAAGGGGTAACCCGAAAAGGTATTGTTTTCTGTAAACAAAGCAGTCTGTTTTTTAATTTCTACTTTTGCCCTTTATCAGTAAAACAATGAGTTTAAACGAACGTTTCCGGAAAATAACCACTTTCATTTTTGATGTAGACGGAGTACTAACAGACGGCACTATTCTCGTATTAGAAAACGGTTTGCAGGCGCGGCGTATGAGCATCCGCGACGGGTATGCATTACAACTGGCGGTGAAGAAAGCTTATCATGTCGTGATTATTTCCGGGGCGGCCGCTTCACCGGTGGTTGACCGTTTAAATAAATTGGGCATCACGGAAGTGTATATGGGTATTGCCGATAAAAAGGCTTTATTGCAGGAATATGCAGCAGCTAAAGGACTTCAGCAGGAGGAATTGCTTTTTATGGGAGACGATATGCCCGACCTGGATGCCATGCGTTTTGCCGGCCTGGCAGCCTGTCCTGCCGATGCAGTTGCAGAAATAAAGGAAATTTCTTCCTATGTTTCCCCGGTTAAAGGAGGCGAAGGTTGTGTAAGGGAAATTATCGAAAAAATAATGAAACTGCGCGGCCACTGGCAGCATAGCGAGGATATCAGTTCCCGTTGATCATATTCATGGGCCCGGGGTTTTATACTTCAGACAGGTGATGTATCTTTCAAAAAAAACAGGAATGAGTTTGTTTGCAGCTTTCTTGAGATTGGTCCGCCTGCCAAACCTCATTTTTATAGCCCTTACGCAAGTGCTTTTCCAGGTATGTATCTTTTATCCTTTATACAAAGACACTGTCCCTGCACATGATACCTGCAATTTTCTTTTACTGGTAGGAGCTTCTATTCTAATAGCCGCAGCAGGTTATATTATCAATGATTATTTTGATATTAATATTGATGAGGTGAATAAGCCGCGCCGCCTCGTGGTAGATAAATTTATCAGCCGCCGCTGGGCTATTGCCTGGCATTTTATACTAAGCGCTGCAGGTATCCTCCTTACTATGTTTGCTTTGCCAATATTGGGTAAATGGTATCTGATAGTAGCAAATATCCTGTGTGTATTCACTCTATGGTTTTATTCTACCACTTTCAAACGGAAATTGCTGATAGGA